>JAFGKC010000155.1 GCA_016928765.1 Syntrophaceae bacterium | reverse complement strand
AGTCTTTTATTGCAGGTAACAGTGGGCTGTTCGCATAATAAGTGCACGTTTTGCGCAACTTACCGGCAAAAGAAATTCAAAATAAAACCACTGGAAATTATTAAGAAGGATCTGCTGGAAGCCCGGAATTACAAAGATGTGGAAAAAGTATTTCTGTGTGATGGCGACGCGCTGATTATACCGAAGCCGAGGCTAGAAGAGATAATCGGCCTGATAAATGAAAATTTGCCGAATATTGAGAGAATTTCAACGTATGCCAACGCGAAAAGTATTCTCAGAAAATCTGTAGATGATTTAAAAAAACTTCGCAGCATGGGTTTAAAGATGATTTATTTGGGGGTAGAAACCGGCAACCCTCAATTATTGGAAAAGATTCATAAAGGCGTGACTTACGAACAAATGGTCGAAGCTGGGCGGCGTGTAAAAGAAGCTGGAATGTTATTGTCTGTCACTGTTTTACTGGGAGTGGGCGGAATTGAAAAGAGCGTAGAACACGCTTTGGATACCGCCAAAATTCTCACCGATATAGATCCTGATTACACGGGAGCATTAACTTTAATGCTTATTCCTGATACGCCTCTGTATGAAGAGTATAAAACAGGGAAATTTGTAATGCCGGACACATTTGGTTACATAAAAGAACTCTATTTGATAATTGCCAACGCTAATTTTACGAATTGCTACTTTACTTCAAACCACGCTTCAAATTATCTTCCGATCAGGGCGTTTTTGCCTAGACAAAAAGAGAAAATATTGAAAATGATAAGTTCTGTGATAGAAGAGAGAGATTCAAGTAAAATTAGACCAGAATATTTAAGAGGATTATAATTAATAGGGTTATTAATTTAGCGATCATGAAGATTATCTCCAAATTTTTTTTCTGGCGCGATAAGAAATATATAATAAATAGAATTAATTCAATTTTAAATCGAGCGCAAAAAAGCGGCGGTCTCGATTATTCCTCTCGGGAAATGATAGATAATATTCTGGAATTTGCCCACACCCTTGTTCGGGAAATAATGATTCCACGCACGGAAATGGTAGCCGTAAGCACAGATGCCAAAACCCAGGAAATCATCGAGCAGGCGATTGAGTCCAGGCATACCCGTATACCCGTGTATCAAGGCACGATAGATAATATCGTCGGTATTCTTAATGTGAAAGATTTGTTGAAATTCTGGTCACATGATTTAACAAAAAAAGATATATTGGGGCAATTGACCAAGCCGTACTATATTCCCGAAACAAAAAATACCCATTTATTATTTTATGAGCTTAAAGAAAATAAAAAACACATAGCGATAGTCATTGATGAGTATGGCGGCACCTCCGGATTGGTAACTCTGGAAGATCTGCTGGAGGAAATTGTCGGAGAAATACGCGATGAACATGACATTGATGAAAGCGGCGAGGAAATATTTGAGTCTGATGATGGTTCATTTATTGTTGATGGAAGAACGGAAATTGAAAAAATAGAAGAATATTTAAATATCGAGTTGGAAAAGGGCAGATATGAAACTCTTAGCGGGATGATTCTCAATACAACAAAAAAAATACCTTTGATTGGCGAACATTATCAGATTCAAGGACTGGATATCACTATAGAAAACGCGGACGAACGCAGCATAAAAAAAGTGCGCATCGAAAGACCAATTGCCGGCGGCGAAAATGAAAAGTAAAATCAATGCCACGGACAAATTTATTTCCACGATGAAATTCCATATAACAGAAAATGAAATTATTTTAGCTGTAATAAGCGGATTATTTCTTTTTTTGTCATTTCCCAAACATGGCTTTGGGCCCATGGCGTGGTTTGCTTTAATACCGCTTTTTTTCGCGGTTCAAAAATCGCAGTCAGCTAAGCGGGCGCTTGTTCTTGGTTTTATTACCGGGATTGTCGGATACGTGGGGATAGTTTACTGGATTACTTACGTAGTCGTAAATTACGGTTATCTGCCATTGTATTTGGGAATTATTATCATGCTCCTTTTGGTATGTTACCTGAGTATATATATCGCATTGTTCGCGGCTGGTGCTTATTCTTTGCGGGACAAAAATTACTTTTGCTTAGCGGTTCCCGCGCTTTGGGTATCTTTAGAATATTTAAAATCATATTTATTTACCGGATTTCCCTGGGAGAATCTCGGATATTCGCAGTATCTGAATGCTTATTTTATTCAGTTTGCCGACATTTTTGGCGTATTTGGATTATCTTTTATCATTGTCGCCGTTAACGCGGTAATATTTACCTTGTTGGTAAAAAGAACTAAAAGCGCGTTCTTATCAGCTTTAACGCTTTTCTTGATTTTAAGTTCCGTCTATATCTACGGCTATTTCCGCATCGAGAATGTGCGCGAATCGATGAATGACGCGCCAGGCATCGAAGTCTCTCTGATACAGGGGAATATTGATCAATCCGTAAAATGGGATGAACTTTCTCAATCAAAAATAATAAATACTTATCTTGATCTTTCTATTCTGAATTCACCGCAAGGCGGCGGTTTGATTGTGTGGCCGGAAACCGCCCTGCCTTTTAATTATCAGCAGGACAGCTTAATGAGAGAACAGGTAAACAACCTTCCTGCGAAAACAAAATCATGGTTTCTTTTCGGAGCAGTTAACTTTATACGAAGCAAACAGGGCACATCTTTTTTAAACAGTGCTTATTTGCTTTCGCCTGTAGGTAAAATTGAAGGAAGATATGACAAAGTACACCTTGTTCCCTATGGTGAATATGTGCCAATGAGAACCCTTTTCCCATTTATCAAAAAACTGACTGAAGGAATTGGTGATTTTAGCTCCGGTGAAACCTATCAGCCGTTATTTATGGAAGACAATAAATTGGGTGTTCTAATCTGTTACGAAGGAATATTGCCTCACGCGGCAAGAAGTTATAAAAATAAATCTGCCGATTTACTTGTTAATATCACCAACGACGCGTGGTTTGGTCCGACTTCCGCTCCATATCAGCATTTTTCGATGGCCTTGTTTCGCGCGGTTGAAACAAGGTTATATATGATCAGGGCGGCCAATACCGGAATTTCCGGGATTGTTGATCCCACAGGCAGGATAGTTTCCCAAACGGATATTTTTGAGGCTGATGCGTTAAGGGGAAATGTGAAGTTTACAAAGGTAGAAACTTTTTATGCTCGCCATGGTGATATATTTGTTGTATTATGTTTCATTATCTCTGTTATTTTTATTATATTAAACTGGAGAAGGAGGTTTGTAGAATGGCTATCGAAAACATTCAGGAATCGATAAACAGCTTGAAAAAAAGAATCGCCTATATCGGGGAATGTCTTTGACGTTAATGAACTGGAATTAAAAATAAAAGATTTGGAGATACTTTCCTTAAAAAGTGATTTTTGGGAGAATCAGGCAAACGCAAAAGAAATTTTGCAGAAAAAAACGAAACTTACAGAGTCTTTGGACAGATGGAGGAAATTCTCTAATCAGATAAATGACATAGAAAATCTCTGGAGTCTTGCGTGGCAGGAAAAAGACCAGGCCGTTATGGAGGAATTAAACGCCGAGCTTGATGAGCTAGAAGCTGAGGTAGGTCA
This sequence comes from Syntrophaceae bacterium, assembly GCA_016928765.1. Lineage (GTDB taxonomy): Bacteria > Desulfobacterota > Syntrophia > Syntrophales > Smithellaceae > UBA4810. The sequence goes on along the minus strand of JAFGKC010000155.1, from coordinate 1,203 downwards.
GGAAGAATTAAAAATGATGCTTTCCAGCGAACAAGATCCCATGGATGCCATCATATCAATTCACGCCGGCGCCGGCGGGACGGAAGCGCAGGACTGGGTAGAGATGCTTTTACGCATGTATTTGCGCTGGGCGGAAAAGAAAAAGTTTGTAACCAAAGTAATTGATTTACAGCCAGGTGACGAAGCGGGTGTAAAAAGTGTCTCATTTACCATCGAAGGCCCCTACGCGTACGGTTACGCGAAAGCTGAGATAGGCATTCACCGTTTAGTCAGAATATCTCCTTTTGACGCCGGAGCGCGACGCCATACCTCTTTTGCATCCGTTTTTGTTTATCCGGAAATTGATGATGATATCAAAATAGAAATAAATGATGACGATCTACGCATCGATACTTTTCGCGCCGGCGGTAAAGGAGGACAGCACGTTAACAAAACTGATTCCGCGGTAAGAATAACGCATCTGCCCACTGGTATAGTCGTTCAATGTCAGAATGAACGTTCGCAGCATAAAAATAAAGCAATGGCCATGAAATATTTGAAGTCGAGAATGTACGAGCGTGAATTACAAATGAAAAATGAAAAGTTAAACGAAGAAAATAAAACAAAAAAAGATATTGCCTGGGGAAGCCAGATACGATCTTATATCCTGCATCCATACAAAATGGTAAAAGATCACCGGACAAATCTGGAAATAGGCGACGCGGGGAGAGTCATGGATGGAGATATTGATGAATTCATTCAAGCTTATTTGATGAATACGTCAGGGAATGTTAAACAATAGCAGGACAAAAAATATTTCACTCAGTTTGTTTTAGAAAAATAGTTGGAAATATGGTATGAAAATTTACAAATCATCTTATTGATTAGAAAAAACAGGAGAACTTGTTCATGATAAAGATGTATAGATTTTGTTTTTGCATGTTTACATTTTGCGTTTTTTTTATTGTTTCTGGATGCGCCACAAATCAAGTGGCTGTCAATGGGAACGATTCTTCAAAAAAAAATGCGCAAATGAATATAAATAAGCCAGTAGTGGAAAATAGGCATAGTGACACGATAGGGCAAGAAACTGAAGAAGCATTGGTCAGCGCTTCGGCCAAAGATATTAAACCTGCCAGAGAAAACAATTCGGAAGAAGAACAAGAAATAATAGAAAAAATACTGATATTGCTGGATGAGGCAGATGCGTATTGGGATGATGGT
>JAFGKC010000154.1 GCA_016928765.1 Syntrophaceae bacterium | reverse complement strand
TGGGCTAAACGGCAGAATTCAGATTTTTGATCTCAAAGGCAATTTCAAGAGAGTAATCAAATATGCAAATAAATGGGAAGACTTTGGTCTAGCCTGGAATTTTACTTTATATAAAAATAATTTTTATATGTTGGTGGGAAGATCGCCGCATTTCTATAGCACAGGGGGATATAAAGAAATCCATAAGTTTTCGTATGATGGAAAACTCATTAAGACATTAGGGGGTAAATACTCTGATTTAATGGTCAAGAAACATCTCGACAGGATGGACTCTTATTATGGTAGTATTTTTTCCCATATGAATCGTGGTTATCTTGCTGCTAGCGCTAATTGGGATATCCTGCTTTTCAATGATCAAGGAGACATGAAATCTAATGTACTTGATATAATAGGAGAAAAATCTTGTGTTTATTCTCTAAGAGACATCGACGACAATGGCAATCTCGTAATTATTAAATTCAGGCAAGATACAGGCGATAAAGGTTACATGCATACAGTCGGTAGAAACACCATAATTTACAATGCAGAAACAAAAACTATTAAAATGGAAGTACCGGGCCGTTTCGATCACGTGGATAATAAAGGCAACTTTTATTTTATTAGAACGTATAGCCCAAAAAGAAATAATCCTGATCTTGTAACAGAAATAACAAAATATGATTCCAGAACTAAAACGAAAAAAATATTTGAAGTAAGTGGTGATGTTAAAGTCATAAAAAATGGGAAAGAAAAACTATTTTATTACAAAAGTAATTATTCTGTAACTGATATTTCCAAAGTTGACCCACAAGGAAATATATACCATTTAATCGCTTTAAATGACGGTGTGCTCTTGAGAAGAATAACGGTTAATAGTTCTAAATAAGAGCTTTATTTGGTCTTTATTAATAATTAATTCTTTGTTAAGGATCGTAAATTTTGAATATTTTTATAAGAAGGATTTAATCATGCAGGAAGTTATCAGCAAGGTTCAGGTGCATATCCCTTATCATTTTCTGCCTCAATATCAGGCGGAAATTATCAAACACAAACTTAATCCGGAAATTTATTTCAGCCAATACGCGCTCAAAGATATGGATATGGAAAAATGCAGTCAGACGGCAACGCTCATGAGGAATGCCGGTCTCAACGTTACTTTTCACGCGCCTTTTATGGATTTGCGCCCCGGCGCGCTTGATGACAAAATTCGCCGCGTCAGCGTGGACAGAATGAAACAGGCGATTGAGCTGGCGCAGTATTTTCAGCCGCTGCGCATCGTGTGCCACCCCATGTTTGACGACCGCTATTACGTGGATTGTGACGATTTATGGCTGGAAGCCTCCGTTAAGTCGTGGACGGAACTGATTGAGCTGGCCAAAGCGCATAAGACGATTTTATCGCTGGAAAATGTCTACGATAAGGAGCCTCGTCTTTTGCGCCGCCTTTTTGAAGCGCTGGATTCGGATTGTGTCTGTTTTTGTCTGGATACTGGCCATTTCAACGCTTTTTCCTACACGCCACTCAAAATTTGGCTAAAAGAGTTGGGAAAATATCTGGGACAGCTACATATCCATGATAATATGGGGGAAAGAGATGAACATTTAGCGGTAGGTGAGGGGACTTTTCCTTTTATAGAACTTTTTGATTCTCTGAGCCAAGGAAAAATTAAACCGGTGATTACGCTAGAGGCCCATGACCAGGAATCGCTATGGAAATCGATCAAAAACATAAAAGAGGCTGGTTTTCTGGAATCTATGTGAGCGAATGATTGCTACGCGTTAATAATCAGGAAATTTAAATGCTCAAATACATCATCAAAAGATTGATTTTCATGATTCCGCTTTTGCTGGGCATCACCGTCATTTGTTTCGGCGTGATGCGTTTGGCGCCCGGCTCTCCCACCGATCTGCAGACGCAGATGAATCCCAAAGCTTCCGTGGAAATGCAGGAGAGATTAAAAGCCCTGTATGAACTCGATAAGCCGCTGCATATCCAGTACTGGTCGTGGCTCAAAAAAATCAGCCGCGGCGATCTGGGCACTTCCTTTGCAAGCGATCACCGTCCGGTGGCGGATAAAATTCTGGAGCGCCTGCCGATCACCATTTCCATTAATTTTTTGTCTTTGCTGATCATCATTTTCGTGGCCATACCTATTGGTGTGCTCTCGGCCGTGCATCAGGATTCTCTTTTTGATAAAATTACCGCAGTGTTTGTCTTTATTGGTTTTGCCGTGCCGACTTTCTGGCTGGCTCTTTTGCTGATGATATTTTTTGGCATCCATCTGGGCTGGCTGCCGATTTCCGGCCTGCGTTCGCTCAATTACGAATACTTGAGCGCTTGGGCGCAGTTTGTCGATCTGGCCAAGCATTTGGTTTTGCCCGTGCTTGTTTCCGCCTTTGGCGGTTTGGCGGGGCTTTCGCGCTATATGCGGGCGAACATGCTGGAAGTAATACGTCAGGATTACATTATGACAGCACGCGCCAAGGGCTTATCCGAGCGCGTGGTCATTTACATACACGCGCTGCGCAACGCGCTTTTACCGGTGATTACGATTTTGGGCCTATCTGTCCCGGGCCTTATCGGCGGCAGCGTTATTTTTGAAACGATTTTTGCCATTCCCGGTATGGGGCAGTTGTTTTACATGGCGGTGATGGCGCGCGATTATCCGACGGTGATGGGCATTCTTCTCATCGGGGCCATTCTCACGCTTTTGGGAAATTTAATCGCGGATGTCTCCTACGCGGTGGCGGATCCGCGCATCAGAATATCGTGATGACGGGATAATTTTTGGGAAGCGTAAAAAAATGAATTTTTGGCAGACATTTTACAAAAACAAACTGATGGTCGCGGGCGCGGGCATTGTTTTGCTGCTTTTTATTGTTTCCCTTCTGGCGCCGTGGCTGGCTCCTTATGACCCCGGCCAAATTGATTTGCAAAATGTTCTGGCGCCTCCATCCTGGCAGCATTTATTCGGCACGGATCAACTGGGGCGCGATGTTCTTTCCCGGATGATCTGGGGCGCGCAGATTTCTCTAAAAGTCGGTTTTGTCGCCACCGGTATTGCCATTATCATTGGCACGATTCTGGGCGCGGTTGCCGGTTTCTACGGCGGTTGGGTGGATGCCTCCATTATGCGTTTTGTGGATATTATGCTGTGTTTCCCCACGTTTTTTCTGATTCTGGCGGTGATTGCCTTTCTGGAGCCTTCCATCTGGAATATCATGATTGTTATCGGTGTGACCGGCTGGATGGGGGTGACGCGCCTTGTGCGCGCGGATTTTATTTCGCTCAAAGAGCGTGATTTTGTTCAGGCGGCCAGAGTAATCGGCGCGAGCGACGCGCGAATTATTTTTCTGCATATTCTGCCCAACGCCTTTGCTTCCATTTTGGTTGCCGCGACTCTGGGCATTGCCGGAGCGATACTAACCGAGTCCGCGCTGAGCTTTTTGGGTATCGGTGTTCAGCCGCCCACACCAAGTTGGGGCAATATTTTAACTGCTGGCAAGGACAATATCGACATTGCCTGGTGGCTTTCTCTTTATCCGGGACTGGCGATATTAATTACTGTAGTGGGCTACAATCTGTTGGGTGAGGGCATCCGTGACGCGCTTGACCCGCGTCTTAAAAAATAAATCATTGCGGTTCAATTTTTGTAGAATATTTTCTGATAAACGCCTGCAAAACGTATTTTATAAGTGTTCCCAGATGTTGATGCATTCCTGTGAGCCACGCGCCTAAAATAAAAACAACATGGGAAAGGCCGTAAGTAACAGGGCCGCCGATAATGGCGATAAGCGGTTCTTTGTACCATACAGCCAGAACACCAAAGGCGGCAACCGCAGGCCAGCCGATAATATAGCTAACCCCAATCAGAATCAGACCGGTGACAAGCCGAAAAGTGGGGCGCCGGCGTAATATACTTAAATCTACCGGATTCTCTATTAGCTTGATGATAAACTTTTTTCGGGAAAGGTAATCCGCTATTTTTCGTCTGATCATAAAAAAATTAATACACGAGGTATCCTCATTGCGCAATAGCTTTTCTGAGATTTAAGCTTATTATTGACAAGGAAGTAGTCGCATATTATAGGATGCGGCAAGAAAAAACGGTGAACCGAGCACACGATGATAGCTGAAACTAACCCCTGGGATTATTTTGACCGACTCTACTGTATTTCTCTGAAGCAACGCGAAGACCGCCGCCAGTCAGCGCGGGAAGAATTTGCCAAAGTAGGTTTGGCAGGCCGTGTCGAGTTCATCATCAGCGAGCGATTGCCCTATGATATCATGCAGCAGATTTATGAATCGCATATGTTGTGCCTGCGCAAAGGATTGGAAGCCGGAGCGCGAAACATTGTTGTTTTTGAAGACGATGTGGAGTTTGACCGCTTTGACCGGCAGAAATTACAAAGCTGTGTGGAATTTTTAAAACAAAATCCAGAGTGGAAAGTCTTTCTTTTTGGCGCTTTGATTCGCGCGAGCGGGAAGACTTCCAATATCCACGTGCAGAAAGTCCGTTACCAGAGCTTGACCCATGCCTACGCGTTAAACAGAGATTACGCAAAGACGCTGGCCTATGAACCATGGCAGGGGATTGCCAACGATACGCTGTTTCGTCCGCTTAAAGATGATGTTTACGCGGCATTTCCTATGTTTGCTTTTCAGAAAGACTTTTCCTCGGATAATATAGAATATCTTCGACTGGAACGTTTTAGGAGGTTATTTGGCGGACTGAAACGCATCCAGAAGGGGATTGAATTCTACCGCCGTCACATGTTCAGCATCTATGCCGTGCAGATTATTTTTATTTTAATTGCGTTGATTTTTTTGTTTTTTAGATAACACTAACGAACGGCGGTGATTGTCGGGTTCAGCGCTTGTTAGGGAATAATTATCTATGGGTTCTTTCTAAGACTTGCTCCAAGCCTTTCATTTCTTCAATGCAGTGCTTTTTCCAAGGCGTTATTCCCATAAATAGCTGAGAAAACAATTTCTCGAACAAATTTTGAAACTGAATGCCAATCGTTAACCTAATTAAGCTTTTCCCCAGGTTGTCTGTTTCAAAGTCATAGTAAACATAAGTATTACTTTTACTATCAATGGTAGACCAAGGCAGTTTGATTTTCACCAAAGATGGCTTTGACGAATAATGAACCCGCGTATTTGGAATGATTTCATCAACAATATATTCATGAACTATTGATTGGTTTCCCGCTTTTTCAGCGCATTCAATCTTTTCTCCGGTAGATAACGGATTACCAGAAGCGGTACGAAAATAATCATGTCCGTTTGAGAGTTCTTTGTAATACTTTGGCAATTTCTCAATGATAAAAAGAAAACAGTCTTCAACACTTTTCGATGTTGAAATCGTTGATGAAATAAAGACAGTATTCTTTAGTTTTGGTAATTCTCGCATTAAATCAACCCTATCCAATTTTCATCCCTAACAATTAATATACCCAATGGGTAAAACATGGGAAAAACGTCATAACCTCATTTTGCCAGCCAGCCCAATCCTTTGGCATGTAAGCTTTGAATGTAAAGGCGGTCTTTTGTTTCCGTCACGCCTGTTGCTTCCGGATACGCGCCTTTGGGATCCTGCAAATCAGCCACTACCGTGCCGTCTTCGGTAAAGGCAAAGACATGGCTGTAAGCGTTGGGCACAGGCCACAAAGCGCGCGGCAGACGCAGGCTGAGTTTTCTTTGAAACGGATTGGGCATCATCTTATCAGCGGCGGGATTGCGCGGTTTTACCAGCCCCACCCATATTTTGCCGTCCAGGCCGCGCATTAAATTGTCCGGATAGCCGGGCAAATTTTCAAAAATAACTCTGGCCAGCCTGCTGGGATTGGCGATATCCAAATCACGCAGGTTAACCGAAATTTTCCAGATACGATATTTACCCGTTTCGGAAACGAACAGCCATTGTTCATCCCGGCTTAGCGCCACGCCGTTGGCAAAGCTAAAACCTTTTGCCACAACGCGGGTGATTTTTTTTGCCGGGTCATATTCCAGAATACGGCCGGTAGAAGACTGCTCCATAATATCAAGTATGCTGGCTTCAAATGTTCCACCCCAGTCTTTAGGGGCAAAACGCCGGGAAGCATCACTGAAATAAATTTTGCCATTTCTGGCCACAACCACCGCGTCGGCATAGCGGATCGGGTCTGTGTAAACTTTGTCGGTCAGAATTGTTATTTGCTTATCGCGGCTGATGGAAAGAAGCCCCTTGACGGCGTCGGCGGCAATCATGTTGCCCCGCGCGTCAAAATCAAAACCCAAAACGCGCCCGCCCGTGTTGGTAAAAACTTCCTGATTAGTGCCGTCGGGATTCATCCGCAGGATGTTGCCGCTGACGACTGTTGTGTAGAGCTTGCCGTCTTTGCCGATGACGATATGCTCCGGGCCTTCTTCCACGCCCAGATCGATTATTTTCAGTTCGGCAAGTTTGTTGTTTATTTCATGCGGGGCGATATAGCCCGGCGCTTCTGGCGCTTCCCATGCCACCGGCCTTATAGGAACAGGCCAAAAGAGCAGATAGGCAATAAGAAACAGAATAATAATGAAAGTTACATACAAAAAATATTTCTTCATAATACTCTCCTAAGTAATGTTTATTTATTAGCTAGTTAAATACTCATATTAAAGAGGTATGTTATTATGTTTCTTTTTCACCCTTGTTTCTTTTTTGTCTTTAAATGCTTGCAGCAAAGCGATAATTCTAATTCTTGTTTCGCGCGGCGAGATTATTTCATCGATAATCCCCAACGATGCCGCGAAATACGGATTATTGAATTTATCTTCATAAGCGGCGACAAGTTCGGCACGTTTTGCTGCGGGGTCACTGGCTGCGGAAATTTCCGAGCGGTAAATGATGTTGCAGGCTCCTTCCGCGCCCATGACGGCTATTTCCGCCGTAGGCCAGGCCATGACATAATCAGCGCCCAGTTGCTTGGAGCACATGCCCAGATAAGCGCCGCCGTAAGCCTTGCGCGTGATGACGGTGAATTTAGGCACGGTGGCTTCGGAGTAAGCGTGCAGAAGTTTAGCGCCGTGACGGATAATGCCCGCCCATTCCTGATTAGTGCCCGGCATGTAACCGGGAACGTCGGTAAAGGTTAAAAGCGGAATGTTGAAAGCGTCGCAAAAGCGGATAAAGCGCGAGGCTTTGTCAGAGGCGTTGACATCAAGCACGCCGCCCATAAAACGCGGATTATTGGCAATCACGCCCAAGGTTTGACCCATCACGCGGATGAAAGCGACGACCATGTTCTGCGCCCACATTTCCATCGGCTCGAAGATTTCGCCGTTATCGGCCACGGACTTGATAATTTTTTTCATATCATAGGCGCGGTTAACTTTATCGGGCATAATCGTGTCTAGTTCCGAGCAGACTCTGTCCGCGCTGTCCGCGCAATCAGCCGCCGCAAGAGGGGTTTGGCAACAATCGGGTAGGAAAGAAAGCAATGATTTGATTTTTTCCAGACAGTCTTTGTCATTTTCCGTGACAAAATGGCAGACGCCGCTTTTTGTCGCGTGCGCCACCGCGCCACCTAAGGCGTCATGCGTTACTTCTTCACCAATAACCGCTTTGATGACATCCGGGCCGGTAATATACATATACGAACTTTCTTTGACCATGAAAACCCAGTCGGTGAGCGCCGGTGAATAAACCGCGCCGCCCGCGGTGGGTCCCATAATAGCGGTAATCTGCGGAATATAGCCGGAGGCGATGGTGTTGCGATAAAAAATTCCGCCGTAGCCTTCCAGAGCGGGAACTCCTTCCTGAATGCGCGCGCCGCCGGAATCATTCAGCGCCACAAAAGGCTTGCGCGCGGCCAACGCCATATCCATGACTTTCCAGATTTTCTTTGCATGCATTTCGCCCAGGCTGCCGCCGGAGCTTGTGAAATCCTGCGCCGCGGCATAAACAACTCTGCCATTGATTTTACCGAAGCCTGTTACGACGCCATCGGATGGAATATCTTTTTTATCCAGGCCAAACAAAGTGGAACGGTGCTTTACAAAAAGCTGTATTTCTTCAAAAGTGTCTTTATCGAATAAAAAATCCAGTCTTTCGCGCGCGGTTAACTTGCCGCCTTCGTGCTGTTTATTTACCTGTTTTTCGCCGCCCATCATCTCGATAGCCTGGCTTTTTTTCTCGAAATCGCTGATTTTATCCTTGGTTGTTTTTTGTGAATCGTCCGCCATAAATTCTCTCCGTTTCCATAATTAATTTAAATAAAGATTTTGCTTAAGTATTCAATGTTTAAAAGAAATATTTGCGACGAGATGAATCCTAGCTTTTTTGCCAAAAAGTGGCAAGAAAAAATAACAGCGATATATATGAAATTGCTAATAGATATTGAAGTAAAAGTTCTGCTTTATTTTTTCGCGTAAAGCTAATAAATGCTTCCGTGGTGCAATATGACGGACAAAAACATACGCAATTTTAAGATGGTTGTGGAATACGACGGCAGCGCTTACCGTGGCTGGCAGAGGCAGAAAAACGGCGTATCCATACAGCAAGTGCTGGAAGAGGCGATTAAAAAAATCACCGGGCAGAAAGTTTCCGTAATCGGTTCAGGACGCACGGATGCCGGTGTGCACGCGCTTAACCAGGTGGCGAGTTTCCGTTGCGCCACGAATTTACCTGTAAACAACATCTATCGCGGCATGAACAGCGTTTTGCCGGAAGATATTGTTGTCAAGGAAATGGAAGAAGTCCCGTTTGAATTTCACGCGCAGCGCGACGTCAAAAGCAAAATTTATGTTTATAAGATTTGCAATCAGAAGCTGCGCCCCGCGCTGGGCAGAAATTATTCCTGGTTTGTCCGTTTTGATTTGGATTTGGCCAAAATGCGCCAGGCCGCGAAAGCTTTAATCGGCACGCATGATTTTTCCTGTTTTTGTGCTACCGGAACGGATGTGCTAGATCGCGTGCGCACGATTAAAAATATCGAGATTAAAAAAGGGCAAGAAGGAAATATCGAAATAATAGTGGAAGCCAAGGGCTTTTTGAAATATATGGTGCGCAATATCATCGGCACGCTGGTGGAAGTAGGGCGGGGGAAACGCGAGCCGGAAGAAATGAAAAAAATCATCGATTCGCGCGATAGAAAAATAGCCGGAGCCACCGCGCCCGCGCATGGGCTTTTTTTGATGGAGGTTATATACTAAAATGAAAATATTGTTACTGGGGCATAAAGGTATGCTGGGCAACGATCTTCTTAAACAATTATCTGCAGATCACGAAGTTGTCGGTATGGACAAAGAAGAAATTGATATTGTTTCCGCCAAAGATTGTAAAAATGCCATAGCGGAAGTTAATCCGGAAATTGTTATCAATGCCGCCGCTTTTACCAATGTGGACGGCTGTGAAACAGCAAGGGATGCCTGTTTTGCCGTTAACGCGGAGGCGGTCAAAAATATCTGCGAGGCATGCCGAGGCAGAAATATCAAAATTATTCATTTCAGCACGGATTATGTTTTTGATGGCACGGCAACAAAACCTTACGAAGAGAATGATAAATGTAATCCCATCAGCACTTATGGCGCTTCAAAACTCGCGGGCGAGCGTTATCTGCAGTCGCTTTCCGATAATTATCTACTCATCCGCACTTCATGGCTTTATGGCGTAAACGGGAAAAATTTTGTCCGCACTATTTTAGAAAAAGCAAACGCCAAACACTTCATTCAGGATACAATGGCTAAAACGGGCGCGATACAGGAACATCCCGCGATTCTTACGGTGGTTGATGACCAGATAGGCTCTCCCACCTACACCAAAGATTTGGCCGCGGCGGTGGATTTGCTCATTTCTCAAAATCAGAGCGGCATTTTTCATGTAACTAACCGCGGCCATTGCAGTTGGTATGAATTTGCCATAAGGATTTTGAAAGAAGCAGGCGTGGATAATGTGGAAGTAAAACCAATTAAAACCTCTCAACTGAAAAGTCCGGCTATGCGCCCCGCTTACAGCGTCCTGAGCATGCAGAAATTCATCTCGCTCACCGGCAAAACCCCGCAGCCCTGGCAGCTCGCCCTGCAGGATTATCTAAAAAATATTAAGAAGATACAGTAGATAATTGGAATGGTTCCTTACTTTATTTTTAAATTCAGATCGATTATTTCCTATTGCAGCCTGATAGTGTTTTTGTTACTTTTATAGACAAGATACTTGGGTTTAAATCGTTTTCTAAACCTCTTTATTTTTGGTCAACATTTAAAAAGGAGGGTTTTATGAAAGTAAGATACTTATTCGTCACGGCATTGGCTGGCGTATTGTTAATCTTTGCATCAACGGGAATTTGTCAGCAAAAGTTAACCGCTAATGATTTGGTGGAAAAAATAGGCCAGGGTTCAATCAACTGGACGGCTGGTTATGTTGAAGCGGCGGGAATAGGTATAGCTCCGGATCAGACTGCGGCAAAAATCAACGCGCGCCCGGTGGCGCTGCGCGCGGCTAAAGAAAGCGCTTCCGGCTATCTTTTGGAAATGGTTAAAAACGTTCAGGTTGATTCAGCAAGAAAAGTAAAAGATTTTATGCTGGAAAGCGATGCTGTCAACGCGCAGATAAACGGCATTATCCAGCGCGCCGTGATTGCCGATCAGCTATACATGCCGGACGGCACGGTGGAAGTAAAGATAAGGGTGCCGCTCTACGGAGAATTATCCAATGTAATTTTGCCCGCGGCTTTTGCCAGAATGAATTTAAAAAACGAAGCATCTTCCGCGTCCGCCGCGCCACCTACTGTAATGTATTCGGGAATTGTTGTTGACGCTCGCGGTATCAGGATCAGGCCGGTGATGATACCGAAAATATTCGATGAAGCCGGCAAGGAAATTTATGGTTTGGCAAGCGTTGATATACAATACGCTGTCAGGCAGGGAGTGAGCGGTTACGTCCGTGATCTGGAAGCCGCGAAACAAAATCAAAGGGTGGCGGTCAACCCTCTGACAGTTAAAGGTTTAAAGACAACAGGCGCAGGCAAAACTGATATAATAATCAGCAATGCGGACGCGGCGCAAATTAAAAACGCCGTACAAAGCGAACTTTTGTTGAAGCAGTGCCGTGTATTGATTGTCGCGGATTAAGCTAACTGAACAAAAGTTGAAAGGCCGCGGTCATTGCCTGACATGACCGCGGCCTTTTTTAATGAAGTTTAATTTATAGAAAGTCTTCGCAAAATAATATAAGGTTAACCACAAATTAATCGGGAGAATTATTAGTTGTCCAAGCGCATTGTTGTTTTACCAGCAGATATTGCCAGTAAAATCGCCGCCGGTGAAGTAGTGGAAAGGCCAGCTTCTATTGTTAAGGAACTGATGGAAAATTCCATTGATGCCGGAGCGAAAAGTATAAGCATCGAGCTCGAAAGAGGCGGCTGCGAATCGATAAAAATCATTGATGACGGTTCCGGCATTGACACGCAAGACGTGGCGCTGGTTTTTGAAAGACACGCGACAAGCAAAATCAGCAAATTTGAAGATATTTACCAGGTTTCTTCTTTCGGATTCCGCGGAGAAGCGATGCCGAGTATCGCTTCCGTGGCCAGGGTGGAACTTTTGACCAGGCTAAAGGGCAGCAAAGAAGGGACAAAAGCTATTGTGGAAGCGGGGAATGTAAAAGAAATCACTCCCGCCGGTTGTCCGGAGGGCACGCAAATATTTATAAGTAATATTTTTGCTCATATTCCCGCGCGTAAAAAATTCCTGAAAAAAGAAGCCACGGAACAGAGTCTGTGCATGGACACGATAACAAGGCTCGCCCTGGCTCATCCGGAAATCCGTTTTCGGGCGCAGGTTAATTCAAAAGAAATTTTTGCCGCGCCAAAAACAGATGCTTTTAACCAGCGTATCGCGGCGGTGATGGGCATGGATTTTTCGGCAAGTTGCATTCCCGTGAGCGGCGAAAAAGAAGATATAAAATTAACCGGGTTTATTTCACATCCGGAATTTACCCGTTCCAATTCAAAAAATATATACTTTTATGTTAACAAGCGTTTTATTCGCGACAATAGCCTGATTCACGCAGTTTTATCCGCTTATCGGCAGATTATTCCGCCGCGGCGCTATCCCGCCGGTGTTTTTTTTATTGAGTTGCCGACGCAGGATGTCGATGTAAATGTTCATCCGGCAAAGCTAGAAGTGCGCTTTAAAAATTCACGTGATGTCTATGACCTTGTTTCTCAGGCAATAGCGCGGCAACTCGCGCAGGCGGCAAGCACAAAAGAAGGCAGTTTTGTTTATCGTTTGACGCCAAGAAAAGATGAATCGTCTGTAAACCCGGCGCGAATACATCAAAGTTATGCAGATAAACCCGCCTCGCTGTTTCGCGGCCAGATGTTTGCCAGGGAGATTTTTAAGGATGCGTCGATAATCGCGGAAGCGAAAATGACGATAGAAGCGCAAAATGCTGGTAAGCAAGACGGCAAACAGATAACTTTTTCCGGACTGAATTATTTGGGGCAATTCGCTGGCACTTATCTGGTGTTTTCCGGCGAAGACGGCATGCTTTTAATCGATCAGCACGCGGCGCATGAAAGAATAATTCTGGAAAGATTAAAAGAAACAGGGCAGCAGAAAATAAGTTCTCAGCAGTTGTTGATGCCGGAAATAGTAAGCTTGCCGCCGCAGGAGATCGCGCTATTTGCCGGATATCTTGAATTATTGACTCAAATAGGGCTGGAGGCTGAAGTTTTCGGTAAAGACGCGCTGGCGATAAAGGCAATGCCCGCGATATTAACCGGCGCTCAAGCCAAAGAAATTATCATGGATATCGCCGATAAATTAAAAGATCAGAACCAGAGCTCTTCACTGCAGGGAAAAAAAGAAGAAATTTACGCTTCCCTGGCCTGCCACGCGGCGATCAAGGCGAATCAGATTCTTTCTTTTGATGAAGTTGCCAAGCTTTGCCGCGATTTGGAAAATACTCCTTTTAACACAACCTGTCCGCATGGCCGCCCCATCAGCATTAAATTCTCTTTGAGCGAAGTCGAAAGAATGTTCAAAAGAAAATAGCCCATGGAAAAAGTATCATTAGTTATTATTAATGCGCCGACCGCGACCGGCAAAACGGCTTTGGCCCTGGAGCTGGCAGCCAAATACGGCGGGGAAATAATTAACGCGGATTCCATGCAGGTTTACCGCTATCTGGATATCGGCACGGCAAAGCCGACTTTAGAACAAAAGAATCTGGTCAGACATCATTTAATTGATGTTGTCAATCCGGATGAGGAATTCAACGCGGCGCTCTATGCTGATATGGCGCGCGAAGTCATCGCGAAACTGGCGCAGGAAAAAAAGAAAATATTTATTGCCGGCGGAACAGGGCTTTATATCCGCGCGCTCACCAAGGGAATTATCGAAACGCCGCCCGTCGATGAAAAAATCCGCGGTTATTATAAAAAGCTGGGCCAAGCCCATGGCAAGGAATATCTTTATGATTTATTGAAGAAAAAGGACGAGGCGGCGGCGCTCAAGATTAATCCGCAAGATTCGGTCAGGGTCATCAGGGCGCTGGAGGTTTTGGAACAAACAGGGGAATCAATCACGGCAAAACAGGCCAGGCATTCTTTCGCGGATAGCCCCTACAATGTTTTGAAAATAGGTTTACAAATCGAACGGGAAGAAATTAAGCGTAGAATTGCCCAGAGAACGGCAAATATGCTCGCTATGGGATTAATTGAAGAGGTCAAAAATATTTTGAATCGGGGATACAAAGAAAATATTAAGTCACTGCAGTCACTGGGCTACAGGCAAATTATCAAATACCTGTCCGGCGATTACGATCTGGCCGAGGCAGAACGCCTGATCAATCGTGATACCTGGCAATACGCGAAGCGTCAGATGACTTGGTTTGCCGCAGATAAAACAATTCATTGGTTTACTCCCGCGTCTTATAATACCATCGGAAGAGAAATTGAAAAATTTTGGCAGGAAAGCGGCCGCGTTTAGAACCTACGAATATTGCTTGACATATTTAGCATCTGAAGATAATTAGCCATGTCTTTTTAATAGGGAAAAGCGTCAGGTTAAACGATGGCTTGTAACCTTTAATTTTGAGAAAAAGCCTGATTAAACAGCTGAAATAAAACAGGAAAATTAAAAGTATCAGATAAAATTTTTGTAAAATAATATAAAACGGGCGAGATAGAGGTAGTATCTCGCCTTGTATTTTTAGTGGTAAAATCCCGGAAAATTGTGGATAAAAGGGGCGCTAAGCCCTTTTCGTTTGTTAAGGAGTGAAGATTGATAATGGGCAAAAAAGAATTAAATAAGACATTTGAGCCGGCAGACGCGGAAAG
>JAFGKC010000153.1 GCA_016928765.1 Syntrophaceae bacterium | reverse complement strand
CGCGCCAAATATGTTCACGCGGTGGAAAAAGGATTGTGGGATAAACCTACTGTCCTCAACAACGTCGAAACCTGGGCTAACGTGCCGCTTATTATCAACAAAGGCGCTGACTGGTACGCCTCAATCGGAACGGAAGGTTCCAAAGGAACAAAAATCTTCTCACTGGTCGGCAAAATCAACAATACAGGTCTGATTGAAGTTCCGATGGGCACGACGCTCTACGAAATCATTTATGATATGGGCGGAGGTATCCCCGGTGGCCGTAAATTCAAAGCCGTGCAGACCGGCGGACCTTCCGGCGGCTGTATTCCGGAAAGCCTATTGGATATTCCTGTTGATTTTGACAAGCTATACGAAGTGGGCTCGATGATGGGTTCCGGCGGCATGATCGTCATGGATGAAACCTCCTGCATGGTAGATGTCGCCCGATATTTTCTGGCCTTTCTTAAAGAAGAATCCTGTGGCAAATGCGTGCCATGTCGCGAGGGAATCAGACGCATGAGCGATATTCTGGAAGATATCTGCGCGGGCCATGGCAAAGAAGGAGACATCGAAATTCTGGAAGAAATGTCCAAAGCGATTGCCGATGGATCGCTTTGCGCCCTGGGAGGATCCGCTCCGAACCCGGTCATGAGCACTATCCGGTATTTCCGCGAGGAATATGAAGCGCACATTAGAGACAAACGCTGTCCCGCGGGAGTCTGCAAAGCGCTTATTACCTACAGCATCAATCCAGAAAAATGCACTGGCTGCGGCTTGTGTGTGAAAGTTTGCGCAACACAGGCGATTACCGGCGAAAAGAAGAAAGCTCATATTATCGATAAAGATAAATGTACCCGTTGCGGCGCATGTATTCAGAGCTGCAAATTTGACGCAATCAACGTGAAGTAGAGGTAGGATAAATCATGATAAATTTTACTGTTGACGGAAAAAATATATCAGTGCCAAAAGGGACTATGCTTTTAGAGGCGATCCGCGGCGCGGGCATTTCTATTCCATCTCTGTGCGCGCATGAATCCGTGTCCCGATCCGGAGCGTGCAGGCTTTGCGTGGTGGAAATTAAAAAAGGTAACAGAACAAGAATAGTTACTTCCTGTCTATATGCCGCTGAAGATGGCTTAATTGTTGACACGAAAAGCGAACGCGTGCAAAACGTCCGTCGTCTTGTAATGCAGTTACTTCTGGCGCGGTGCCCTGATTCAGACGTTTTACAGAAAATGGCTACAGAAATGGGTGTGGAAGCGCAGGCCAGATTTATCGCCGATACGGATAAGGGAAAGTGTATTTTATGCCGCTCCTGCGTGCGTGTTTGTGAAGAAATTGTCGGCGTCAGCGCCATTGGTCTTTTTTCCCGCGGCTCGGATAAAACAGTTGGAACGCCATTCATGGAGAAATCTGACGTATGCATTGGCTGCGGCGCGTGTGTTTATGTGTGTCCTACCGGGCATATTGTGATGACTTCAACCGAAGACAAGCGCAAAATTTGGGGGCGAACATTTAAAATGCAAGCTTGCGAAAAATGTGGTAAGTATTTCGCGCCGGTCGATCAGCTGAAGTATATAAGTAAAAAAACGGGGACACCCTTTAAAGAATTAGCAATTTGCACCAATTGCCGCTAGATGAAAATATTCCCCAGTAGCTCAGTCGGTAGAGCAGATGGCTGTTAACCATCGGGTCCGTGGTTCGAGTCCGCGCTGGGGAGCCAAAATTCAAAAAACCCGCTTACAAAATAAGCGGGTTTTTTAATATCCGCCGCTTTTCAGTCTTTTCGCTTTCAGAGCAAAAATATAATTTCTATTCTCCACAATAAAATTCCTCATAAAAACCAGAATTTAAAGTCAATAAACGATTGCGTTGACAAGCACTATTCCTTTTGTTAAAATTGAAATATCTTAAAGAAAAAAATAAAGGTATGGAGGTACAATATGTCTTCAGTAAAGCCCGAGTTTATTGAGCATAGAGACAAAAAAGTATTTTATTTAAATTTTTCCAATATGGAAAAAGATGCCATACCTGTCTTCATGGAAGAGGCAAAAAAAGCCTTATCAGCCTACGAGCCTAGTTCAGTCCTTTTTTTGGCAAATGTCGAAAAGATGAAATTTGATAAAGACATTGTTAAAAGCTTTATTGAATTTTTTAAATTCACGAAAACTTATACAAAAAAAACAGCTGTTATTGGTTTGGATACTTTAAAGAAAATGCTCTACGAAACAGTTCTGACACTTTCCGGCAGGGGGAAAGAAAACATTCGCGTATTTGACGGACCAAACGCGGACGCGAAAGCTAAAGATTGGCTGACATTAGTCTGATTACGACTTTCTCCAGCAGCGAAATAATTTATTCAAAATATTTTTTTACGTTAATTTTTGCCAGATTCGGATTAATGGTCCCGGCAATTGAGCGTTTATATCTTCCGGCGGCGGTTTCCACCAAACTGATAATTTTTCCTGTATCTTTTTCTGACCCGTCAAATTTAGTCAGAAGAAGCACCCGCGGGCGCATCAGATCCGCCGTCTGATGCATAACCAGTCCCACCTCTCCGGTATCAAGCTTTAGAAGCGTGCCGATAGGAAAAATACCTATCATGTTTATGAATGCTTTCAGCAACACCAAAGAGCTGGTAACGCCACGGTTCTTTATCAGGATTTGAATAGCTTCGTCGGGAGGGATTCTGGATGAATAATATATGCGCGACGCGGTAATAGCCTCGTAGCTGTCGGCCAATGAAATTATCTGGGAAAACGGATGCCGCTTGTGGTCTGTTTGAACAGCGGGATAAGCTTTTTCACCATGCTGATGGTGCTCGAAAGCGACCACTGTCGCCAGCTTCGATATACCCGGCACCTTAGAGAGAAAAATGGCTCCCGCTACCGGATGTTTGAGGACATGTACCCATTCTTCTTCTGTCAGCTTCCCCGGCTTATTAATTATTTCTTTGGGGATTCCTATTTTGCCGATATCATGAAGAAGAGCGGAAATACCCAAGGCGGCCAGCTG
>JAFGKC010000016.1 GCA_016928765.1 Syntrophaceae bacterium | reverse complement strand
TGATTTTTGGTGGCGGTGCAGGGAATTGAACCCCGGACACTACGGATATGAGCCGTATGCTCTAACCAGCTGAGCTACACCGCCTAAGGTTTTTGATGATCATTTCGCTGAAAAAACAGCAAAACAATTTGCGCGTGGCTATATCTAAGAGCGCAATATTTGTCAATAACTTATTCGGTGGTCTCCAATTCATAGACGACAATGACGCTTTTGTTTTGAAGGGACGCGCCTGTCGATAACACCAAAGCAAGGACAATTTCCGGCTGTCCGTCGTTGTCCACATCCTTGAAGGCGTAGTCCGTAACGTACCCGTTTATTTTTTTCGTGCGCCAATTTTCGATCATCCCCAATCCGTCCCATTCCAGATTGTAAATTTCACTGCCGGTAAATAAGTTTAAGTGCTTGAATAGGCGCTTGGTGGAAGATAAATTTTTGACAATGATAATTTCTTTTTTGCCGTCGTTGTTCGTGTCAAAAGTTAAAATACGCAAATTGGCGTAATATCTTCCCTCGTAATCGTCTTGCAGCTTATATTTGATATTACTCATAATCAGATTGTTGCTGCCACCGTAATATTCTTCGCTTCTCCAAATCAAGTCTTTGCTTGCCGAAAATCCCATAGCAAACACGTTGCTTATGTGTTTGTTGGTTTTTTCAAAAATGCACAGGTAATCCAGTTCGTCCAGAGCAAGAACTTTTTCGCCACCTCCGGTGCCGACATCAGCGATGGTAAGGCCGTAAATGGATAAACCTACGGGTATTTTCATTTTTTGATCACTGACATATTTTCCGTTTTTCCAGACGATTTCGTAAATTTGCGTGTCAAAAGGTTTGTCCATACCGTAATCCTGCCCTAGCAGCAAAGGAACTCCCGACGGGGTATCAATGACACGCAGGAACCAGCGAATACCGGAGGCGATTGTCTGATATTTGCCGTCTTTATATTCCAGAACAAAGGAATCCAGCGTTTTATTATTAAGACAAGTCACGATTATTTCCGGAACACCGCTGCGGTTGATATCCGCTACATCAACGGAAATATATTGCAGATGGGATTTGCCGGAGATTTTTTCCAATAGCATTAACTCATTGTCGCTTTTTTTGTAGATATAAATGTTGTTTTTATCGATAACGACAATTTCATTTGAGCCGTCATTATTGACATCGCCAATGTCCATACCGGTAAATTTGGTGGGTATCTGCTGGCTTAACCAGAACCCACGGCGATTAATAGGTTCCGGAGAATTTATGTATTCCGTGTTGATCGCGGAAGTCAGCGTGCCTCTTTTGTTTGTTCTCATACCGGCAATAATTTGCGCTTCACGGGAAGTTCCGGGAGGAAGAGGACGAGACGCGGTTTTATCATCGCCCGCGGGCGAGGAGCTTATAATCGGCGCCGCTTGCTGCGGTGTGGTTCCCAGAATATGATTAACTATTTTTTGTGAAAAATCGTTTATTTTCGGCATAACATCGTCAATATTTTTTGACTGAGCAAAGACATTCACATCGGATTTGCTGGAGTTGATATCAACAAGTTTTCCGTCAATACTGATGCTGCTGCCGATTTTTGTGATACTTCCCCAAACGACATAATCGGATTTCAGATTTTTTCCGATGTTATACACATCGGTTAGATTCAAATCTTTAGATTTGGTTTTTTTCATTTGCTGCACAACGGCATTTTGCGCAGTGACATCAATTTTACCTGGCACGGCAATACGGGAAGAGAGCATATTGCCGATTCCATCTTGTAAGTAGTCGATATTTTCCGCGCTGTGCGTGGAGAAGGGCAAAACAGTCACAGTGTATTTATCTTTCGCCCAGAGCGTCGCGGCAAATATCAAAAGCAAACTTAGGTAAAGAGCTAATTTTAAATATCTTTTCATGATCATCTCCCTTATTTTTTAAGCTTTTTTAACTTGGGCGAACTTCTATCATTTTAAAAGGCATAATACAAGAATGATTTGGCGGGTAAATAGTTGTTTATGCGTTCAAAGGAATAACGTAAAAGAGGACAGAAACGAAATGGCAGATACTTCCGGCGAGTACAAATAAATGCCAAATAGCATGATTAAAAGGCAGCTTTTTCCAGGCGTAAAAAATAATTCCGACGGTATAGGCAAGCCCTCCGGCAATAAGCCAAAAAATAGCTCCTTCTGACAGGCTCTGGAAAATAGGCTTGATGGCGAAGATGGCAATCCAGCCCATCGCAATATAAGCGAGCGTGGAAAGAATCTTGAAACGATGAATGAAAAATAATTTAAATAAAATTCCCAAAACAGTCATACCCCAGACGATACCGAAGATAGTCCAGCCCAGTACTCCGCGCACCGCGACGAGCATAAAAGGAGTGTAGGTTCCCGCGATGAGAATGTAAATGCAGGAATGGTCGACGATTCTGAAGACGAATTTGACGCGCGGTTTACGGAAACTGTGGTAAAGCGTTGAGGCAGTGTAGAGTAAAACCAAAGAAACACCGAAAATAGTACAGCTGATAATGTGACGGGCTTCTCCGTAAAGACTGGCGAAAACAATCAGCAACACCAGCCCGGCAAGGCTCATCAAAGCTCCCGTCCCGTGGGTTATACTGTTTAAAATTTCTTCCAGCGGGAAATGATTTTTTTCCCCGGCAATGGCTAATTTTTCGTTCATTCTTATAAATCCTTTTGATTTAATATGTTGTTGCCGGTGGATTGTCAATCTAATTAAACATGGTGATTAATAAGCCTTGACGAGAGGCTTAAAATCATAATAATAACAGCGTGTGTCGATGAATCGTTCGACCGGTTGGTGATATTTTAGCAATGCTTAGCAGGTTAATTAAGGAGGGTTAAGTGATACCAAGATATTCCCGGGAGAAAATGGAAAAAATATGGAGTCCTCAAAACCGCTATCAGAAGTGGCTGGACGTGGAAATAGCGGCCTGTGAGGCCATGGCTAAAAAGGGTAAAATTCCCCAAAAAGCGCTGGCAAATATCAAATCGAAAGTTTCTATTAACGTTGACCGCATTGATGAAATCGAAAAAACGACCAAACACGATGTCATTGCTTTTTTAACTTCTTTGACAGAGAAGGTTGGTGAAGACGGGCGCTTCATTCACATGGGGCTTACCTCTTCCGATGTCTTGGACACATCACTGGCTGTGCAGCTTAAGGAATCAACGGAGATTCTGCTTAGCGATATTGATGAACTGATAAAAGTCCTGAAAAAGAAAGCCTTTGAACATAAAAAAACTTTGATGATCGGTCGTTCGCACGGCATTCACGCTGAGCCCATTACTTTCGGCCTGAAGATGGCACTGTGGTATCAGGAGATGCAAAGAAACCGCCAACGGTTGGTTAACGCTAAAGAATCCATCAGCTATGGAAAGGTAGCCGGAGCTGTAGGCACTTTTTCTTTCGTCGAACCGTTTGTGGAAGAATATGTCTGTAAAAAGCTGGGGCTTAAACCAGCGCCTGTTTCCACACAAATCATCCAGCGCGACCGGCATGCCGAATTTTTTACCACGCTGGCGATTATCGCCTCTTCGCTCGATAAATTCGCGCAGGAAATCCGTCTTTTACAAAGGACGGAGGTTCGTGAGGCTGAAGAATATTTTTCTCCCGGTCAGAAAGGTTCATCGGCTATGCCGCATAAGCGTAATCCAGTATTGTCAGAAAACATATCTGGTTTAGCCCGCCTGGTTCGCTCTTACGCGCTCGCGGCGCTGGAAGATGTCGCCCTGTGGCATGAGCGTGATATCAGCCACTCTTCGGTGGAAAGAGTCATCGGACCAGACGCCACAACCGTTCTGGATTTTATGCTGGGGAGGTTTACCAGCCTCATGGATAAGCTCGTTGTTTATCCGGAAAGGATGCTGACAAATCTCAATATGACGCACGGAGTAATTTTTTCACAGATGGTTTTGCTGGCGCTTATTGAAAAAGGAGCCACCAGAGAAGATGCCTACGCTATCGTTCAGAAAAACGCGATGAAATCGTGGAATGAAAATCTGGAATTTAGTGAACTTCTTGCCGCGGACGCGGCGGTGAAAAAATATTTGACACCAAAAGATTTAGATAAAATATTCAACGTAAATAACTTTTTAAAAAATATTAACTTTATTTACAAAAGGGTATTTAATAGATAAAAATCAAAAATATTTACCTAAATTTTTATTAGCAAAACAAGAATCACCCTATTTTAATTAAGTAGCGTTGATGAAATGTATTTTATTAAGGAATATTCCATAAAAGATTTAGATAAATATCTTACAAAAAGTGAGATACTGGATTTGCTTCATGTACTTGATACGGCACGTTATTGTGTTGATGAAGAAGGTATTAAGGGCTGCGTAGTAAACTTAAAAAAGATTATTCCTTTTGATTGTTTTCTTTATGGTTGCGCGGCAGCAAATAGAGATGTTCTCCATACTGTTAATGTTGATTATTCACCTGATTATCTGAAGAGATATGTTGAAAAAAAATATGAACAAATAGATCCGATTGCCACCATGCTTATAGAAAAACGCAAAGTAATTAACTGGAAAGATGTAGATAAAAGTTACAAGAAACGTCCTGAACTAATTGTTAATCATGAAGCGAAGGAATTCGGCTTAAGAGATGGCTTTACTTATGGTGGAGACGATTCAAGAAATATCCTGACTTTTTGGTTTGCCGGTGAACATGTAGAAAGGTGTGATCGTTCAAAGGCGGTTATTGAGTTTGCGGTTCGTGCTTTGACTTTTCCGTTGAAAGCAATTTATGAAAAGGCTAGTAGATGTAATAAACAAGGTATTTTATCCAAAAAGGAGACCGAAGTGTTAAGTTGGCTTAAAGAAGGAAAAAGCTCGTGGGATATTTCAAAAATTTTGCGTATTAGCGAGCGAACCGTGAATTTTCATGTTAATAATATCGTTGCCAAATTGGATGCCATGAACCGCACGCATGCGGTAGCAATTGCTGTCGCTGATCAACTAATTGATCCTTAGATAACCTTCTTTTGTGGCTTATAAATCGATTAGTTTCTATTGCAAAACCAGTTACTGTTAATTCTGACAGGTTACAAACTATTACCTACCATCTATATCTCTAAATATCTTTATCAGAAAAGAGATTACGGTTTTTGAATTTATCCAAAAAAGAAATATTGGTCTTAGGTTTTTTAAAAGAAGGAAAAACCTCAGGGGAAATTGCGTCAATATTGCAGATAACCGAGCGCACTGTTAATTTTCATGTAAATAATATTGTTCAAAAACTTAATGCTAAAAACCGAACCCATGCTGTGGCCATTGCTCTTACCGAGCGCCTTATTGATATTTAAATCACATTCTTTGTTGTCAAATTTAACTAAGATTCTTTAATTATTATAAGGCCATCATATAATCTCACCCTGTCATTTCTGACAGGTTACAAAAATTCATTTTTGCTTTAATGAATTCTCAAGCAACAGAATTGCAGATTCAGTTCCACTTTGCTGAAATTTTAAAATATGAAAGGAGAAAAACATGGGAGAGTACGTTCAGGGTAATTTGGCAAAAGGAGAAGAAGTGGTTTACGAGGCGAGATTGCATTGGATAATATTCATTTCTATAAAAGCAATTTTAACTTTATTGATTGCTCCGCTCATTGCCTGGTACACCAGCGAATTCGCAATAACCAACAAGAGGATAATAATCAAGGTAGGACTGATTTCGCGTAGAACATTGGAAATGAACCTTGCAAAAATTGAGTCCGTCAATGTGGATCAAAGTATCTTGGGTCGCATCTTGGGGTACGGTACAATTACCGTGATTGGAACTGGGGGCACGCGTGAACCTTTTTTTCAAATCTCAAACCCATTGGATTTCAGGAAGGCTTTTCAGCAACTACAATCATAAACAATGCTGCTTTCTCATAAAAAATAAAGGGAATGGAGGCAAGAGATAATGAAAAAGCACAAAAAGATTTATAGTTTATTTTTTGGTTTCATATTTTTAACATCTTTAACCAGTTGTATGGGAGCGGAATTGATTGGTGAAGGCGTAAAAATAGCCGCGGTGGTTGGGTATGCTGCTTATAAAGAAAGCCAGGTCGACAAATATCAGGTTAACAATTATAAAATTCGTGTTTATGAAGCAGAAGAGGGGAAAAAATCCGTATATCGTTTTGATGCCATGGACGAAAACGGTGAAAAAGTAGCCGGCATGTATTGCGAAAAGGATAATATTAGTCATGTAAAGACGTATAATAGTTTTAAAGCAATGAAATCGGAGGAAGAAAAGAAAGAATTTCTAAGAAGCACATTTTTAGCTGTTGCAAAATTTGACCTTGGTAAGGAAGTCGAGCGTGTTCAAATCAACGGGAAATACGAGGTCAATGTATGTGAGGTTGCCGGTAGGGATGGTAAACAATACATATTTTTCAACGTTTTTAAAAATAAAGACAACTGGCAAAAAGTGATTAAGCTCGACAAAAGTAGCCCCTCCGGCAGCGCGGAAATAGAAGCTTTTACCAAAATGAACCCGCTGGAAAAAAAGCAATATCTGCAGAAAACTTTTCTGGAAGTGGCTAAATATGATCTTGGTGAAATTGAGGAAGTGCCGGTAAAAAAAGTGGAAACCACAGCGGGGAAAGAGACTACCACAGCGCCGACCAGTTCGGAAGATAAACCGTGATAATGCCGGAGATAAACGTGAATAAGAAAAAAATGAGGGAAAATTCTTTATTCTTATTAAATAGTTCACTTTAATCGTAAATTGTAAATCAACTTAATTCATGGAGTGAATATGAAAAGCAAAAATCGAATGCTATTTGGAATTTTACTTTTGGCTTTATACGGCTGTGGAGGTGGAGGAGGAGGTAATGCTCCGGCAATAACTCCGTTGTCATCAGAAAAAGCGATTACTTCATATTCTATTAACAGTGTTGACGGAGCTATTGATGAGGGGGCAAAAACAATAACCGTTGCCCTCCCGTTTGGGACGAATCTCAACGGCCTTATAGCAACATTCACGACAAGCGGTGAAAGTGTTGAAATAGAGGGAACTCCACAGGAAAGCGGTGTGACAGCCAATGATTTTACCAATTCTGTGGTCTATACGGTATTTGCAGAGGATAGTTCAACAGCTAATTATACGGTTACCGTGAATGCCGGTGTGAAACTGACCAAGACCGGCCAGACAGTTTGTTATAACGCTTCCGGTAATGTCATCGATTGTTCAGGAACTGGCCAGGATGGTGATTTGCAAAAAGGCGTTGCCTGGCCTAATCCGCGATTTACCGTCGGTACAGGGGCTGAAGCTGACTGCGTAACCGACAATCTTACCGGCTTAATGTGGGCAAAGAATGCTACTAATCTACCAGGTGAGAAGCTGACATGGCAGGGATCGCTGGATTATGTAGAGACAATGAATAGCGGCAGCGGATTATGTGGCCATATTGATTGGCGTTTACCTAACGTAAAGGAACTCCGCAGTCTTTTTAACTTTGGTCAAGCTGAAACAGCATCTTGGTTAAATACACAAGGGTTTATTAATGTACAGGCTGACTGGTATTGGTCCTCAACAACCAGTACTGGTTATGTGCCGCACAGAGCATACATCGGCTATATGGCCCGTGGTCACTTAGCCATCGACGATAAGACCAATAGCAACTACGCTTGGCCGACGCGCGGCGGACGGGCGGGAGTGGTTGAACTGCCCAAGACCGGTCAAACAGTTTGTTATAACGCTTCCGGTAATGTCATCGATTGTTCAGGAACCGGCCAGGATGGTGATTTACAAAAAGGCGTTGCCTGGCCTAATCCACGATTTACTGTTGGTACAGGTGCTGAGGCTGACTGCGTAATCGACAACCTTACCGGTCTAATATGGGCAAAAGATGGAAATCTTGGAGGAACTCGAAATTGGCAGGAATCGTTGGACTATGTGGCAGCAATGAATAGTGGAGGCGGATTATGTGGCCACACTGACTGGCGTTTGCCGAATATTAATGAACTGGAAAGTCTTAAGCACGACGGCGAGCTCACAACAGGATCTTGGTTAAATACACAGGGGTTTATCAGTGTGCAGGATGACTGGTACTGGTCTTCAACTACAGATGCATATAGCAATAACGCTGCGTGGTTCTTCAGTACAAGAGGTGACCACAGGAATTTCCTTGGCGATAAGGCCAATATTATCTATATGTGGCCGGTACGCGACGGGCAATAGATGATTTGACGGATTGGAGTGCGAAGCTGTGGCTTCGCACTCCAATAAGTTACTAGCCAATTAGATTATTCTTTGACAATGACAGTATCCTTTTCAAACTCTTTGCGCATTTCTGGGAAATCAATTGTATAGTGCAGACCGCGGCTTTCCTTGCGCAGGCGGCAGGAGCGCACAATCATCTTGGCCACCATGGTAATATTGCGCAGTTCGATTAAATCTTTTGTTACTTTGTAATTCCAGTAATATTCGTCAATTTCATTCTGAATCAAATCGACGCGGTGCTCGGCGCGTTCCAGCCGTTTGTCAGAACGAACAATGCCAACGTAGTTCCACATACAGCGTCGGATTTCGTCCCAGTTGTTGGTAACCACAATGCTGTCGTCACTTTCCACGGCGTCGCCAGGATCCCATGGCGGGATGGTGATAGTGCTGAGTTCGGTCTGCCGGAAGGATTTGGTAATTTTATTAAATGCCCGGTGCGAATAAACCAGCGCTTCCAAAAGTGAATTACTGGCCAGACGGTTTGCGCCGTGCAGGCCGGTACAGGAAACTTCGCCGCAGGCAAAGAGGTTATCTATGGATGTCTTCCCCCAGTAATCGACTGCCACGCCGCCGCAGAGATAATGAGCAGCCGGTGCGACAGGAATAGGGTCGACGGCAATGTCTATGCCCAGTTCGAGGCATTGTTCATAAATATTAGGGAAACGGTTCTTTAAAAAATCCCGATCGTGGTGAGTGATATC
>JAFGKC010000152.1 GCA_016928765.1 Syntrophaceae bacterium | reverse complement strand
TTTATTCTGATTGGCGCGGGCGAATATTTCCTGTATATTGCGGGAACTCTGGCATATTAAAAAACGATGAGGGGATTAATGAAGAATAAAGTAATTACATTGGTGATAACTTTCACTATTTTATTTTTTGGGATTTCCGCCTTTTCTTTCGGACAGCTTATACCTAACGCACCATTCAAGGCGGAAACAATGAAAGCTCCTGATTTTACGCTGAAAGATTTAAAAGGCAAAACTTTCCGGCTAACAAAAAATCCCGGCAAACCAGTTTTATTGTTTTTTGGCGCTACCTGGTGCCCCGCCTGTCGTACCGAGATTCCCGCCATGAAAAATATTTATAAAACCTACACCCCAATGGGACTGGAAATTCTCTACATTAACATAGGCGAATCATCCAAGCGCGTCGGCCGCTTTGTTCAAACCAATTCATTGCCTTACCGCGTGCTTCTTGACGAAAATGAGGATGTCGCCGATCTTTACAACATCGTCGGCGTACCAACATTTATTTTAATTGACAAGGAAGGGCTTATAATCAACATCGGTCATCGTTCGGCGGATTTGCCGTTGACAAAACTTTTTCCAGAAAAATAAATGAAAGGCGTTTAAAAAATGACAGAAAAAAACTGGCTACAGACATTTACCCGTTCCAGCGGCGATTACTGGATCGGCGGCGTGTGCGGCGGGCTGGGTGAACATACTCCTATTCCTTCCTGGGCATGGCGTTTGATTTTCGTTTTGCTTGTTATTATCTTCGGAACCGGTTTGCTGATTTATATTCTGATGTGGATTTTTGTTCCCCCAAAATCAGAGCCAAAGGATGAACAATGAAATTAAAAAACGATATTTACGTTTACGAATGGACAAACTATTTCGATAACAACTGCAACAGCTTCTACGTAGGCGGAGAAGTTCAAGCGCTAATCGACCCGGGGCTGACCCGCTATGTTCCTGATTTATTAAAACAAATGGCCGACGACGGTATTAAAAAAGAAGCCGTTCGTTATGTAATCAACACGCACTCTCATCCCGACCACTTTCAGGGTTCCGAGCTGTTTGACCCGGAAACAATAAAAATCGGCCTGCACACCAAAGAGCTGGAGTTCCTCAAAGGTGTCGGCTCAGAATTATACGGCTTATTCGGCATAACCGTGCCGCAAATGCATATAAATTTTCCGCTGGAAGAAGGCAGCATTTCCCTCGGCAATCAGATATTTAAAATTATTCTGACACCCGGCCACTCTCCCGGTTCCATCGCTCTTTATTGGCCTGAGCAAAAAGCGCTTTTTTGCGGCGATGTCATGTTTCAGGAAAACGTGGGGCGCACTGATTTCCCCGGCGGAAACGGCGCTCTGCTGAAAAAGAGTATTGTTTCTCTTTCCCAGCTTGACTTAGAGTTTCTCTTTCCGGGACACATGGGCATAGTAACAGGCAAAGATAAAATTCAGGATAATTTCAATATTATCATTCAAAATATTTTCCCCTATATTTAACATTTACCGGAGATATCAATTCCATGGCCAATGAAGGCAACAAAGTAATTTACTCCATGATTGGAGTAAGCAAAATCTACGAAAAAAAACCTGTCCTTAAAGACATTTTTCTTTCTTATTTTTACGGCGCGAAGATAGGCGTTATTGGCCTCAACGGGTCCGGCAAAAGTTCACTTTTAAAAATATTGGCCGGAGTAGACACGGATTTTCTGGGCAAAACCATTCTTTCTCCGGGCTATACCGTCGGTTATCTGGAGCAGGAACCTCGGCTTGATGAAACAAAAACGGTAAAACAAATTGTGGAAGAAGCCGTGCAGTCTACAATTGACCTCGTCCACGAATACAACGCGATCAATGAAAAATTTTCCGAACCGATGTCTGATGACGAAATGACCAAGCTCTGTGAGAGGCAGGCCGCCGTGCAGGAAAAACTCGACGCGCTGGATGCCTGGGATATCGATTCGCGCCTGGATATGGCGATGGACGCTCTGCGCTGCCCGCCGGGCGAGACGCCAGTAAAAGTCCTCTCCGGCGGTGAAAAACGCCGCGTGGCGCTGTGCCGCCTTTTACTGCAAAAACCCAGCATCCTTCTTTTGGATGAACCGACCAACCATCTGGATGCTGAATCCGTAGCCTGGCTGGAACATCACCTGCAGAAATACGAAGGAACGATAATTGCCGTGACGCATGACCGCTATTTTCTGGACAATGTCGCGGGCTGGATTCTGGAGCTTGACCGCGGCCAGGGAATTCCCTGGCAGGGAAATTATTCTTCATGGCTGGAGCAAAAACAAAACCGTTTGAAGAATGAAGAAAAAACCGAAACGGAAAGAGTAAAAACACTGGAGCGCGAACTGGAATGGATTCGCATGTCGCCCAAGGGCAGGCATGCCAAATCCAAGGCGCGTATCAGCGCGTATGAAGAACTTTTAGGGCAGAACATGGAGCGCGAATCCGCCACGCGTGAAATATTTATCGCGCCGGGGCCGCGCCTGGGTGATCTGGTTATTGAAACAAAAGATGTTTCCAAAGCCTACGGTGAAAAGAACTTGGTTGAAGGAATGACGTTTTCCCTGCCGCCCGGCGGCATCATCGGCGTAATCGGCCCCAACGGCGCGGGTAAAACAACATTGTTCCGCATGATAATCGGGCAGGAAAAACCGGACACGGGCGAAATCCGTATCGGCGAAACCGTTAAGCTTGCTTATGTCGATCAAAGCCGCGACTCGCTGGATCCTGATAAAACCATCTGGGAAGTCATTTCCGAGGGATTGGATATTGTCCCCATCGGCAACAGACAAATTAATTCCCGTGCTTATGTTTCCCGGTTTAATTTTTCCGGCACGGATCAGCAGAAAAAAGTGGGAACGCTTTCCGGCGGCGAACGCAATCGCGTTCATCTGGCGCGCATGCTCAAAGAAGGCGGGAATGTCTTACTGCTGGATGAACCAACTAATGATCTGGACGTCAACACACTGCGCGCGCTGGAAGACGCGCTGGAGAGCTTTGCCGGCTGCGTGGTTGTCATCAGCCACGACCGCTGGTTTCTGGATAGAATCTGCACACACATTCTCGCTTTTGAAGGCGACAGCAAAGTCCTTTTCTTTGACGGCAATTATTCTGAATACGAAGAAGACTACAAAAGACGCTTCGGCGCCGCCGCCAGCCAACCGCATAGGATAAAATATCGGCAGTTAACGAGAAGATAATATCCTTGTTCTGTCATTACCCGGCTCGTAGACCAGCGCATGCTGGTTGACCGGGTAATCCAGTACTTACATTGTTCGTCATTCCGGCTTGGCATACGCCAGGTTTTACTCCGGGCGGAATCCAATTTTAATTTTATTTATTTTTGCGAATAAATAGAGGCCGGTGCCTTGATTATATTTTGCTACGATACTGGCTGGCTTATCTTCGACCGGAGTGATAGTTTTTGTGAGGTAGCCATGAGCACAAAGGTAGCAACAAAATAATCTGCTGAATAAGCAAGGATAGAAAAATCAATATAGCTTGATTATTGTAGGAAGTAATTCAAGCTCATGGAGTTCTTCAATAATTTCAATTATTCCGATTAACCAGACAAACCATAGAGCATCAAACATTTGCCGCTTAAGTTTCTTCGGTTTCACCGTATATTTCTCTGGTTCGTTCAAAAGAGATATTTTAGGAAAAAAACAAGGTACCTGTTTGAGATAAGTCTCAAATTCACTCTTGTGCAATTTCATAAGCGTTGCCTCCTCACCTGTAATGACAAAGGGATAATACAAAACAAAAGCGACTAAAATAAGAAGTGGAATTAAAAGGGACTCTGAAGCGAACCCAACACCAAGAGCACCAAGAAAGCTGAAAAAATAAAGCGGGTTCCTGCACATGGAGTATGGACCTTGCGTTACTAAAGTGTGTGTTTTATGGCCTGCAATATAAACAGAGCACCACAATCTTCCCAGAGAAGCAATGCCTACCAGAAAAGCACCAAGAAAAAATAGAGCCGCCGTTAGGAATGGCGCCTTATCTTCCCATCGACTACTGGAGAAAATAATTAGCACAAATAAAAAACCAGCAAATATTTTTGAAAAATGAAGCCGAAATTTGTTAATCACTTAATGCCCCTAATGTATTAAATTTTGATTTATAAAGTTCACTTCAGCGTATGCCGGCGATCGGTAGGCCAACTTTACTAACTAACCATATTTAACTTATTTAGGCTAAAGAGCATCTTCAACAGGCTACCTTTTGCTATACCTGCCATGTTTTCTTTTTTTTCGGCTTCGCGTTTAGCATGATTGTTTTGGGCTTTAGTATCTTCTTCGCACTTTTTTATGAAACTGGCCTTAGCATCTCCTGTCAATTTTTTCTTGGCAGCCTTTGACTCACAGGTCTCTCCCGCAAAAGCTACGCCCGCGATAAACACAATGCCAACAAAAACAACTATTAACTTCGTAAATTTCTTTTTCATGGTAAGCAACCAGCCTTACGGTTCAATGCTATAATAAGATTTTATCTTCCTTCGACATGCAGAACGCGGGTATATTTTTTCAAATACCTTAAGACAAACCAGATAATAAAACTTACTAATACCAGCAATATCCATCCAAGATCATAATCAAATTTACCTTTGACAAAAAAATCACCCACGACTTCCAAAAAAAACATCACAATGACCACGGTCAGAAAACCATTGTATTCACGTTTCAGTATGTTTCTAAATGAAAAAGGCAAATCTGCTTTTTTATATTGACTAAACCTTGGAATAAAAGCAGGAGTCACATTCGCCCAGTCAAGATAGGCATTACCAAACTTATTTCTCAGAAATTCCTCTTCAGCAAAAATAATTCGTTCGTAATATAAAGAAAAAGCCAAAACATAAATAAGCGTCGCCCACCATAAGTGGATAAATAATACCCAACCCAATCCGATGAAGAAGTTACCCAAATACAATGGATGCCTCAAGACAGAATAAATGCCGGTAGTGTTGAGAGATTCCGCAACCTGATGCTTTGAGTTCCTGCCCGATGTTCTCTTCGGTGTATGTCCGATAGTGAAGATACGAATACCCAAGCCAAAAAAACTGACAATCAGACAAAAAACTTCCCAAATATGATGGAAACGAGGATAGTGATATTCGGTCATTGCCAACAAGAATATGCCAATCATTATCAGGGGAAGATAGCTTCTCCATTTAAATAACCAATTCCCAAAATTTTCAAAATCTTCTCTCAATGCCATATCATTTCTCCCATACAATTTTATGATTTTAACTTACGCCAACCTTCAATCAATAATTTGCTTTAAACTTATCTCCAGAATCACAGCCTGTTTACCAAATATTCTTCCTAATTTAATTTTGTTTTTTAGGAGGAAGGGAGGAAGATTTCTCTTCCCCCCTATGAAGAGACTGCTTGTTTTATCTGTGGTTTTTAATCTTCAGTTAGCGAAAAGTTCCTTATTTACAGCTAAATTTTAATTTACATCTAATTCTCAAGCATTATTTATGCCATTGTGCAGAACACGCGTATCTCGCTGATATTATGATGTTAAATATTTATCTGAACCGGTTTGGTTACTACAAAAGTGTCGAACTAAATATGTTATTAAAAAATATTATCGTAAATTCAATACGTTACGAAGAAAACAAAAAAAGTATGGATTCGACATTTATGTCGAATTATCAAGCTGGTCCTGAAAAATATTTTTTATTCGCAATTATTCCGAAGGTGAAGATTCCGCGCCGCCGCCATCGGGTCAGATAAGATCTGATGCCAATAAAGCTCAGTTATACGTACCGCGGATGCAACGGCGTGCCGGACATTGTGCCTGCCTCCCGAAGATAATCTTTGATTGGGAAGCGGCGCTAAATTTAATTGCAATTAATTGAATCAACTCTTGCAAGTTATGTTTAATTCTACTAAGGTAGCAAACAAATCTTTTTAGGGGAGAAAACAATATGGCAA
>JAFGKC010000151.1 GCA_016928765.1 Syntrophaceae bacterium | reverse complement strand
TCTCAAGGGGTTGTAGCTCAGCTGGGAGAGCGCTTGAATGGCATTCAAGAGGTCAGGGGTTCGATCCCCCTCAGCTCCACCAAAAATTAAGGGAATCATCAGATGACGATGATTCCCTTTTTGGTTATTATAAATCCTGCGCCTGCTTCTTAATGCTGATTCTTTTTGCCTTAATCAGCGCTTCTTTGTTGCCTTCCAGCCACGAACGCATGGCCTCTTCCTGCTTGACGTTCAGGAGCATTCTTTCGTAAGCCGCTTTCTTTTCTTCAAAACCCTTGCGGTCCACTTTGCTTGTGCCTTTGAGCTTAAACACTATGTAGGCGCCATTTACAAAGAGAGGATTTGCCGGACAAGGATTCGCGGAGGAAAGCTGATAAAGAGTTTCCGCGTCGCCCTGGTTAGCGCCGATCTTCGGAATGGAATCTCCCGGCTGGAAAAATCCTGTTTCATCAACTCCAAAACCTTTAGCGCGCGCTACTTTATCCAGCGGTTCTCCCGCTTTTATTTTTTCCAAAATCAGACGGGCTTCTTCGGCGGCAAGGCGATTCTTTTCAAAAAAGACATAATGCTTTCTTACTTCGTTTTCAATTTCTTTAAGCTGCGGCAAATAAGAAGCTTTTTTCTCAACGAGTTCAAATAGATAATAACCGCTGTCTTTAATCAGAACTCGGCTTAACTCCCCTTCTCTTAATTCCAGAATCTCCTTTTCAAAACCTTTCACGGAAGTGAATTCCTGCGGCGGATTATCCACGGGAAAAAAACCGGTTCTGCTTATTACCAAGTTATTTGTTCTGCCGTATTCGTCAAAATTATTTTCCTGATAAATCACATCCCGCGCTTTTTTTGCCTCGGCCTGAGCTTTTTGCGCGCCCCTGTTCGTGCTGAGCTCTTTGAAGATAAGGCTTCTTGCCTCGGCAAAAGATAATTGTTTGCCCGCCTTGTCGCGGTAACTGTCTTTATGCAGATCGTAATAATCGCGGACTTCGGCGTCGCTAATAGATCCCTGCGCGAAAGCCGCCGCGGGGAAATAAAGATACTTTACTTTGACCTGTTCAGAGCGCCGAAACGCGGCGCTGTTTTCGGTTAAATATTTTTCCAGTTCGGCGGCACTGGGCGAAATTGTTTTTTTGATATTTTGTCCCGATATTTTCACATACTGAAGATTGATTTTCTGATTTTGCAAGACGAACAGATCAAAAACTTCTTCGTCGGAAACTTTGATTCCCTCGCGAACAATCATTTCTATTCTGCTGGCCATCTGATTGATTCTCTGGAGTTCCTCAAAATCCTCGGCGGA
The DNA here is from genome assembly GCA_016928765.1 of Syntrophaceae bacterium. Taxonomy (GTDB): domain Bacteria; phylum Desulfobacterota; class Syntrophia; order Syntrophales; family Smithellaceae; genus UBA4810. The sequence continues at coordinate 3,107 of JAFGKC010000151.1, read as the reverse complement.
AATCCTGTTAGCCCTCAGCATCTGACGGTATTTGCGTTCATCAAAAATGCCGTTTGTCTGAAACGCCGGAACGGACGTAATCGTGTCCCGCAATTCTTCATCCGATACCCTTACTTTTAAATCTTCGGCCTTGGAAATAATGACATGCCGGCTGATGAGATCGTCATAAGTTTTTTGCTTAAGATCCATTTGCTTAAGGATTTCCGGAGAAATATTAGCGCCATAGCGCTGCCGGATCATATCCATTGTTCTTTCATATTCCGTGTGAAAATCCGCCGCGCTGATGACTCTTCCATCCACAATGGCTATTACCGAAGCGGCCTGGGAGCCCCTGTCGGAACCGAAATAAAGCACAAATACGATGATGATGATGGCGATGACCGCAAGCATAAACCAGCCGCGAGCGTGTTTACGAAAAAATTTAAGCATAAAATCTCCTCAAAAAATGATCAAAGTTTCAGACGATTGTTTATTTCTAGGTTTCCCTATTACAGTCATATATAAAATGCAAATATAATTTAAAAAGGCGTTGATAAGAGGGGGGAAATACGGTATAGAAAACCGTCGTTCAGCCGGACGACAAATTGTTTTTCTGACAGTTAATGCTTGGAGGATTAATGCTTTTTGATTATATTTTAGGACGTTTTTCAAACGATCTGGCCATAGATTTAGGCACGGCAAACACTCTTGTCTATGTCAAAGGAAAAGGAATTATTCTGGACGAGCCATCCGTGGTGGCGGTGCACCAGGACGCGCGGGGCGTGAAAAAGGTTCTGGCCGTCGGCACTGAAGCTAAAATAATGCTGGGACGCACGCCGGGAAACATTACCGCGATCAGGCCTTTACGCGGCGGCGTTATCGCTGATTTTGACGTGACCGAAGCAATGCTCAAACATTTCATCTTGAAAGTGCATAACCGAAAATCTCTCGTTCATCCCCGAATTATCGTCGCGGTTCCTTCAGGAATAACGCAGGTGGAAAGACGCGCGGTGCGCGAAACTATCGAATCTGCCGGCGCGCGTGAAATTTACATTATTGAAGAACCCATGGCGGCGGCAATCGGCGCGGGACTGCCGATTTCTGATCCCACAAGCTCCATGGTCGTCGATATCGGCGGCGGCACAACGGAAGTAGCCGTTATATCTCTTGCCGGTATAGTATATTCCAAATCAGTTAAGGTTGCCGGCGACAAAATTGACGAAGCCATCATCCAGTATATGAAACGAAAATACAATCTGCTTGTAGGTGAAAGAACCGCGGAAACCATAAAATTTGAACTGGCGTGCGCTTATCCTCTGGACGAAATAAAAATCGGCGATGTTAAGGGCCGCGATTTAATTGCCGGGATTCCAAAAGTCATCGAAAGCAATTCCGAAGAGATCAGAGAAGCGATCAACGAACCTCTCACGATAATTGTTGACGCGATTAAAGACGCCCTGGAAAACTCTCCGCCGGAACTTGCCGGAGACATTGTTGATAGAGGCATCGTGCTGACCGGCGGCGGGGCCCTGCTGCAAAATCTTGATATTCTGATCAGGGAAGAAACCGGATTGCCCATAACAATAACAGATGATCCTCTTTCCGCGGTAGCCCGCGGCGCGGGCATGGCCCTGGATCAACTCGACGTGCTCAAGGAAATCGCCGTTCAGGTTTAAAAGCGCCAGGCTATTAACGCGCGTTGCGAAGTCACCATTCATTATTGTCTGCTGCCGGCACGGATTTATGATTATTTGTTCAATCGGATAAAAAATGTTTTTTCTCAAAAATTATAAATCAATTATTTTTGTGGTTTTACTGTTTCTCTTCGCCCTAATCATGTTATCTTATAACGCCAAGCATGATGAAGGTGGCGGTTTTTTCCGGAAAATCATCATGGAGGCGGCGGCACCTTTTCAAAAATTTGCGCACGTTACGGTAAAAAGCATGGGCAAATCATGGGATCGATATGTTTTCCTTATCGGCCTGGTTGAAGAAAACGAAAATCTAACCAAAACAATCAGCGAGCTGGAAGCCGAGCTTCTTTTTTATAAAGAAGGTTATTCCGAAACGGAAAGATTGCGCAAACTGCTCGCCCTTAAAGAATCAGCAGGCTACTCTTTTATCGCCGCCCGTGTTATCGCCAGAGAGCAGGGAGCGCTTTCCAAAACCATTATAATAGACAAAGGCTCGTTTGACGGTTTAAAATCGGGCATGCCCGTTATCGCGCCTCCCGGCCTGGCCGGACGCGTGGTTCATGTTTCGTGGAACGTCTCCAAAGTGCTGCTCATTACCGATGAAAACAGCAATGTTGATGTTTTACTGGACAGGACACGCGTTCAGGGAATTTTCAGCGGCGAGGGATTGCGCGGCGGTAAGTTGAAATATATAACTAAAAATCAGGATGTTATTGCGGGTGACATTGTTATTTCTTCCGGCATGGGAGGTGTGTTTCCCAAAGGATTGCTTGTCGGCCAGGTGAGAGACGTAACAAAACCGGATACGGAACTTTTTCTTAATATCAGCGTTACTCCCTATGTTGATTTTTCAAAATTAGAAGAAGTGCTGGTTCTGATTTCTGAAGAAAAAGGCAAGAAGTAAAAATGGTCTATTTCTTATTTTTGCCAATATTATCTATTCTACTTATCGCGCTGCAGATCGCTGTTGCCGATATACTGTTTTCCGGACGTCTGGTTATCGAATTATCTCTCATCGCGGTTATCTACGCGGGGTTTCGTCTGGATCTGATTAAAGGCGCCGCGCTTGCTTTTGTGTTTGGTTTTGTTTTTGATTGTCTCGTGGGCTCCGTAACAGGACTGTTTACATTAATTTATCTTTTCATTTTTATTGTTTCCTTCGCTGTGTCTTTTATTATGGATACCGACAAGCTTCATTTTGTCGCGCTGTTTGGCTTTGTGTGCGCTTTGATAGAACAGCTGCTTGTTGTGCTGTTTTACAATCTGATATTAAATTTTGACTCGACATTCAGCATTCCGTTTGTTCTTTTGCCACAGGCTATGCTTATCGGCCTTTTTACTCCCTTGTTTTTTTATTTGATGCGCCGATTAGAGGTGTTTGTTTATGGAAAACCGTTTCACCGGATTGAACGCTCCGGAGACTCCCGAATTTCG
>JAFGKC010000150.1 GCA_016928765.1 Syntrophaceae bacterium | reverse complement strand
CAGATCTTTCTTGGAAACCGTAAAGGTCATATCGGTAAATCCCTCAAGGCTCGCGTTCTGAATAATCATATCAACATTAATATTTTTTGCCGAAAGAGTTGAAAACAACGCGGCCGCGATTCCCGGTTTATCCGGAACATGAACAACCGTGATTTTTGCTTCATCTTTGTCATAGGTTATTCCTGATACTACTTCCCTCTCCATATCCTTATCCTCCTTGGTCACTAGAGTACCTCCTTGGTCAGAAAAAGTTGATTTAACGTAAACGGGTACATTATATTTCTTAGCCATTTCTACTGAACGCGGCTGCAATACTTTCGCGCCTGTAATCGCCATTTCCAACATTTCATCATAAGATATTTTATCCAATCTCCGCGCTTTATTGCACACGTTTGGATCTGTGGTGTAGACACCATCCACGTCTGTATATATATCGCACTGGTCGGCCTTTAGTGCCGCGGCTAACGCCACCGCGCTTGTATCCGACCCACCGCGCCCCAAGGTGGTGATGTTATTTTCTTCATCCACTCCCTGAAATCCGGCTACCACAACTATTGTTCCTTTTTGAAGTTCGCTACTGATGGATCTCGCGTCTATATTTTTTATGCGCGCTTTTTTATGTGCATTATCAGTTAGTACCTGAACTTGAAAACCCAAAAATGACTTCGCGCTATAACCCATTGAATTTAAAACAATTGCCAACAGTGATATTGTTACCTGCTCGCCGGTTGAAATCAATGAATCGTACTCTCTTCCGTCTGGAATATCCGCGGCGGAGTTGGCCAAATTAATCAATCTATCGGTTTCACCCGCCATTGCTGAAAGAACGACAACTACGTCATTACCCGCTTTTTTTTCTTTTATCGCTTTTTGGGCAACGTTCTTAATTTTTTCAATGTTTGCGACCGATGTTCCACCGAATTTCTGAACCACCAAACCCATTCTAAACAACCTCCATATTCAAGCCCTGAGCAATTTCCTCAAGCTTACCTTCCAAACCTTTTATAATTATTTTTCTGATATTTTCATCAATATAATCAAACTTTATCCAAATAATATTTTCAGGAAGGATAATTTCAATTTTTTCCGCCCACTCTATAGCAACAACTCCATTGGCGGAAAAATATTCTTCGTATCCCAATTCCTCAAATTCCTTACACCCGTTTAAACGGTATATATCAAAATGATAAAGATTGCACCTGCCTTGATATTCATTTATTAAAGTAAACGTGGGGCTGGTAATTCTATATTCTTCACTTATCCCCAGTCCTCTAGCCAAGCCTCCGGCAAAACAGGTTTTTCCCGAACCAAGGTCTCCGGACAGGGCAAGGATATCGCCTCTTTTTAATCTCTTGCCTATCAGGCATGCGATCTCTATCGTTTGCTGAGCGCTTGATGATAATAACTCAATCTGCCGGACTTTCCTTTTCATATAATTTTCTTTATTATAATACTATTATTCTTTTTCCATTACAAGAAAGGCGGCGGCATATTTCTTTGTATGCGTTAAGCTCAAATTTACCTTTTTTATTTTATTTTTCTTGATATGATTAAGCGCTTCGCCATGGGCGATAATTAACGGTTGTCCATCATTGTTTCGCGTGACTTCTATATCTTTTAATTTTACGCCCATTCCCAACCCTATGCCAAGAGCTTTCAAAAAAGATTCTTTCGCCGCGAACCGCGCCGCATAATGGAGAGAAGACTGCGTGTGCTTCGCGCAATAAGCAACTTCGTTATCAGAAAATACTCTTTCCAGAAATTTATTCCCCCACTTACGAATAATATTTTCTATTCGATCATTTTCCACCAAATCTATGCCTACACCGTGAATCATTAACGCCTCTTAAGCCCGCAAAACAGCGTCCGCCACAGCAGCAACTTTTTTCATTGCCGCCACATCATGGACCCTAATAATATTACAACCATTTAAAATAGAAGCTGCAACCGAAGCCGCTGTGCCTTCCTGCCTTTCTTCCGGTTTTCCACCTGTCAATTTAGCGATAAAAGATTTACGCGACGTCCCGATCATTACCGGCATACCCAACGTTTTTAATTCGTGTAAATATTTTATTATTTTATAATTATCTTCCGGAGTTTTCCCGAAACCGACTCCGGGATCAACAACGATGCATTCTTTTTTAACACCGGCGTTTTTTGCCTTGTCGATTGCTTTTTGCAGATGGATGATTATTTCTCCCATCAAATCACGGTAAAGCAAATCGCCTTTTTGCATGTTTTTTGGTGTTCCCCTCATATGCATTAAAATAAGACCAGCCCCTGTGTCCGCAGCAATTTTCGCCATATTTTTGTCCGAATTTAATGCGCTGATATCATTCATGATTTCAGCTCCAGCTTCTATCGCGGCCTTCGCGACTTTTGCCTTTTTTGTATCGATAGATATAGGAACATTTATCTTTTTTACCAAAGCGTTAATAATCGGAACGACACGCTTTATTTCCGCATCTACCGGCACTGTTTTGGAACCGGGTCTTGTTGATTCTCCTCCAATATCGATAATATTCGCGCCCTCTTCCACTATCTGGAAACCCCGCTCAACCGCCTTTTTTTGATCGTAAAATAATCCTCCGTCCGAAAAAGAATCGGGGGTAATATTAAGAATACCCATAATCAAAGTTTTATTTCCTAACTTTATTTTACGGCGCGAAGTTTGAAAAATATAATCTTCTTTATTTAAATTTTTTATAAGTTCAAGCAAATCACTGGATATTTTACTCAAACCAAACGGCTGATTCTTGATTTTACCCGAAAGCGCTAAAATCTGCTTTCTGGTTCCCATAATTATAATGTCCGTTGATTCTACGGCGCAGGCTACGCTGCCGCGCGCTACTGCCGCGTCTCCGCCGATGGAGAGCATTTCCTGCTTTATTATGTTGGCGACCTTACAGGGTTGTTTTTCCAGATAAATATTCAAGTTGGCGGTTTTGTTTTTCATCGCTTCGATACCGTAAGGATCAACGCCGATTTTTTTAAATACATCCACAGCTTCGGATAAACTTTTTATATCAATCATCCTCACGATAATACACCTGATAGAATAATATAAACGGATCTTTTCAATATTCTTTTATAGGATTCATCAAGAAAGATATTAGACACCGGCCGTATCGCTCTGCGGCAGGGCGTCGCCAATCATCGCATCTATTTCCGTACCGTTCAGCACTTCCTTAATTAGAAGCTCGCCGGCTATTTTATGCAAAATATCTATATGATCGCCAAGCAGTTTCTTTGCTCTTTCGTAGTTACGCATCACGACATTCATGACCTCTGAATCAATATTTTTTGCCGTATCTTCGCTGTAATCTTTATGCGTGGCGAATTCCCGCCCCAAAAATATCTGTTCTTCTTTTTTACCGTAACTAAGCGGGCCCAATTTATCGCTCATTCCCCATTCACACACCATTTTTCTGGCAAGATTCGTTGCCCGTTCAATATCGTTACCTGCCCCAGTTGTAAAATCCTTTAAAACAAGTTCTTCTGCCGCCCGACCACCTAGCAAAATAGAAATACTTTTTTCCAGATATTCACGCGGATAGGTGTGCTTCTCGTCAATCGGCAATTGCTGGGTAAGTCCCAAAGCCCGTCCCCGGGGAATAATGGTTACTTTATGAATAGGATCTGTCCCAGGCATGAGACGCGCTACCAGCGCGTGTCCTGTTTCATGGTAGGAAGTGTTGCGCTTCTCCTGATCACTAATAACCATGCTTTTACGTTCCGTGCCCATAAGAATTTTGTCTTTGGCGAATTCAAAATCGCTCATGGTGACTTTATCTCTGTTAGCGCGAGCGGCATTGAGAACGGCTTCGTTGATTAAATTTTCTATGTCGGCTCCGGAAGTGCCGGGTGTGCCCCGCGCCAAAACTGAATAATTAACGTCTTCGGCAACAGGGGCATGACGGGCGTGAACTTCAAATATTTTTTCTCTACCCTTCACGTCCGGAAGAGGTACAATTACCTGCCGGTCAAATCTTCCAGGTCTCAAAAGCGCCGGGTCAAGAACATCCGGCCTGTTTGTAGCGGATATTAAAATCACTCCTTCGTTTGATTCGAAACCATCCATTTCAACAAGAAGCTGATTTAGCGTCTGTTCTCTCTCGTCGTGACCTCCACCTAGCCCCGCTCCGCGGTGACGGCCAACCGCGTCTATTTCGTCGATAAAAACAATACAAGGCGCGTTCTTTTTCGCCTGGCTGAATAAATCTCTTACGCGTGAAGCTCCGACACCGACAAACATTTCCACAAAGTCAGAACCGCTGATGCTCAAAAAAGGCACTTCCGCCTCGCCGGCAATAGCGCGCGCTAATAGAGTTTTACCCGTGCCGGGAGGACCTACCAGAAGCAATCCCTTGGGAATTCTTCCGCCCAGTTTGGTGTATTTTTTGGGGTCGCGTAAAAAATCAATAACTTCCTCAAGTTCCGCTTTGGCTTCATCAATCCCGGCAACATCCGCGAACGTGACCTTTTTTGATTTGTCAGTAATTAACCGCGCCCTGCTTTTGCCGAAAGACATTGCTTTGCCTCCACCGGCCTGCATCTGACGCATAAAAAATATCCAAACGCCGATAAGCAGCAAAAAAGGGAACCAGGAAATGATAATTGTCATATACCAGGGAGAGTCTTCTGCCGGCCTGGCCGCAATTTTTACTTTCTTTTCCCTCAGTTGCGCGACTAATTGATCGTCTTTAGGAGCGTGTGTTCTGAATTCATTACCGTTAGTTAATTTACCGCTTATATTTTCGCCCTTAATGGTGACTTCGGCAATTTCGCCCTTTTCCAAATACGACAGCATTTCACTGTAAATTAAATCTTTCTGAATAACTCTCTGCTGATCAAAAATGTTCCACACCATTAATACTAAAAGAACTAGCACTAATAAAACCGCGATATTTTTTGAAGATTGGTTCAATATTTTCTCCTTCTTATTTTATGTTTAATTTATCTCTATAATAATATTCAATTTATCTCAAATATTTTCTGAATGTTCACCCTCTGCCTTTCTTTGTGGCAAATCGGTCATTTCCCTCTTTGTCTATGATCCTGACTTCTAAAATGTTTTTTGTTTTGCTGGTAATTTTCACCCTTTCGCTCAAACGCTTCTTTTCAATCCAGGCAACAGAGTCCGCGTCGGCAATCAGCATCATTTTATCTCTCAGCGCGCGCGGAACTTTTTCATCAATTAAATAATCTTTTATTTTTTTCCGTCCTTTCATGCCCAGAGGCTCTATCCAATCTCCATTTCTTCTGTTGCGCAAAACCAAAGGAGGGGATACTTTGTCGAAATCCATATATATTTTATCATCAGCTTTGCAATCAATATTAATCGGGCGCATTTTTTTTAAAAAAACATCGACATTTCGTTCCTTGATGTAAAAAGATTTACCTACCTTTAACTCATATTCATATTCCCGTTTTTCCTTGGTAGGTTTCTTTCTCTCAAATATGAGGATGTTATACTCACGCCTGGCGATAAAACTTCCGGGCAAAGAAACTCTTTTGCCCGACACGTTATTTCGCAGAATACTTTCCACATTATTAATGTGCTTTGAGGTTACCGCCTGCTTTGACGTTATAATATCGTCCAAAACATTTTTAAATAACCTTGACCGCAGAGCCGCATGCAGACCGAGCAAATAATCGACATTCATGCGAACACCGGTTTCATTTTTTATGATATAATCTGATTGCCGCGCCTGGACGACATGACTTTTTATAAAATCATCCTCTACGCGAAGTATTTTTGCGGTTTGCGCCAAATCCTCTTCAATTTTCGGGTTAAATTTTTTTTTCAGTAAAGGAATCAAACGCGCGCGAATTTTGTTTCGCAAATACTTTTCATCGTTATTGGAACGGTCCTTTCGATAGGAAATATTATTTTTCGATAAATATTCCATAATTTCCCGGCGCGAAACTTCGATTAACGGTCGAATATACTTGTTCTCACGAATTGGCTCTATCCCTTTTAATCCTTCCAGTGAACTGCCTCGCACCAGTCGCAGTAAAACAGTATGGGCTTGATCCTGCAAATTATGTCCCAGAGCAATTTTGTGCGCTTGATTTTTATTTGCCACTTTATTCAAAAACGCGTATCTCTGACGCCGGTAAAAATCTTCCGGCGATTCTCCGTTTTGTTTTTTTGTAACATCCATTTTCCCGCGCAAATAAGGTAATCCATAACTTTCAGCCAATTTTCGACAAAATTTTTCATCTTTTTCCGATTCATTGCCGCGTAATGAATGATTATAGTGGGCGACAAACAGACTTAAATTCATCTTTGGAGCGATTTTTACCAGAGAGTCAAGCAGAGCAACAGAATCTGGCCCTCCAGATAAAGCTACCACCACTTTATCATCTTGGGACAGTAGATTATATTTTTGTATTGTTTTTTTAACTTTACTAATCATATAAATAGCGAATTCAATTCCAAGAGACTTTCACAATAATAGTCAGCTTTTGCGGCAAGTAAATCATCTTTTGACCCCAATCCATTTAAATATGCCGCGCTGATAATTCCGGAATTTTTTGCCACATAAATATCATTAATGCCGTCGCCAATCATTACGGTTTTATCTTTGTCCGCTTCATATTTACGCAGCAAATAATCGATTAAGCGCGCATCCGGTTTTTTATAAGGCAGCGTATCCGCTCCGATTATTTCATGAAAATGGTTTTCCAGATTCAGCGCTCTGGCTATTCTTAAAGTTAATTTATACCGTTTGTTTGTTAGAATAACTTTTGTTTTGTCCGCGAAATTCGTCAATACGTCCAATACGTCAGGATAGAGATTTGTGTTATCCAGAAGATGCTCACTGTAGTAATCAGTGAATATTTTCAGGGCGTTATCGGCTAATTTTTCCTGCCGATCACCCAAAGATCTTTCAATAAGACTCCTTACACCATCACCCACAAAGCCAATAATTTCCTTTTCCGTCCTCTGCGGCATTCCCAATTCATTTAGCGTGTAATTAACAGCCGCCACAAGGTCAGTGCCGCTGGAAACAAGCGTTCCGTCTAAGTCAAAAATCATTAAATCTATCTTTTTCATGTTTAATTAGCTTTATAGCCAACTGCGATAGCAATTACAAGTTTGTTTGTATGTTTAATAATGTTTGACCAGAACACGCTTATATGTTATTGAAATCACAACCGCTTGGATCCCTAATGTTGACTGAGACGGTATTTTAATTTAACGTCAAACATTCAGGTCTTCCTTTCGCGGAAGGCCTTTTTAATTTGAGTAAACTATGCCGGCAAAACAAAAAATTCGTAAAATAATTAAATATAACATTGCCATTATCGGCGCGGGCATGGTGGGAACAGCTATCGGCGTTTTGTTAAAAAAAGCCGGCAATAACATCATCTGTGTATGTGATAAATCTCCCGTCTCGTTAAAAAGAGCGGCAAAATATATTAAGGCTGATGCTTTTAAAAAATCCCTGGACAAGGTCGGTCGAGCAGACTGCCTGATCATTACAACTCCTGATGATGCCATATCTTCCGCCTGCCGGGATATTTCTGTTTTGCCTGATATAAAAGGTAAATTTGTTTTTCATATGAGCGGTGCCGGTGGGCTCAATCTTCTGGACACAGCCGTTGCATCAGGCGCTTTTGTCGGCAGTATTCACCCTTTGCAAAGCTTTTCTTCCATTGAAAACGCCATGGCCAATATTGAGCAAAGTTATTTCGGCATTACCGCGAACGGTAAAGCCAGGTCGACGGCAAAAAATATTGTCGCCGATCTGAAGGGGATACCTCTTTTCATTTCCGATAAGCAAAAACCACTTTATCATGCCGCCGCTTGTTTTGCTTCCAATTACCTGGTTGCTCTTCTTCACGCGGTTGAATCACTATATCAGGCAACCGGCATCAAAAAAAAGCAGGCAAGACAAGCTTATCTTCCACTGGTTTACGGTACGCTGAAAAATATTCAACGCTCCGGCTCTGTCCACGCGCTTACCGGTCCTATTGCGCGGGGAGATATGGGAACGATTAAAAAACACATGGAAACAATTAAAACTAACGCGCCTCTATTTGCCCCATTATATTCCGCCCTGGGAATGATCACAACAGAACTGGCCAGGCAAAAAGGCACTATTGGTCCCAGCCGCGTTAACTTAATAACCGATATTTTGAAAGGAGTTATGAAATGAGCACGCAAAATGTAATCAGCCGTAAAACAATTATGGATATAAAGAAAATGAAGGAAAATGGAGAAAAAATTGCCATGCTGACCGCGTATGATTTTGGCATGGCATCCCTTATTGACGAGGCGGATATCGATATTATCCTGGTCGGCGATTCCCTGGGTAATGTTGTTTTAGGCTATGAAAACACGCTCCCGGTAACTATGGCGGACATGCTGCATCACACCAAAGCCGTTGTCCGCGGCGCTCAAAAAGCGCTGGTCGTGGCGGATATGCCTTTCATGTCTTATCAGATTTCACCGCAGGAAGCTTTAGCCAACGCCGGAAGGTTTCTTCAGGAGGCCGGCGCGCAGGCCGTAAAACTTGAAGGAGGCAAGGAACAATCAGAGGCGGTCTATAAAATAACATCTTCCGGAATTCCCGTTATGGCTCATCTTGGCCTGACACCACAATCAGTTCATCAAATGGGCGGTTACAAAGTGCAGGGCAAAAATGAAAACGCGGCGCAAAAAATTATGTCTGATGCCAAAATTATCGAAGAGGCAGGGGCGTTTTCTCTTGTTTTGGAATGTGTTCCGGAAAAACTGGCCCAGGATATTACCAGCGCTATTTCTATTCCCACTATCGGTATCGGCGCCGGTGTTCACTGCGATGGGCAGGTACTTGTAGTAAACGATATGCTGGGTATGTATGAAAGAATGACTCCGAAATTCGTCAAAAAATACGCCAACCTCAGCGCTGATATTAAAAAAGCGGTAAAGACTTATATAACGGAAGTAAAAGAATCAGCTTTCCCGGATGATGAACACAGTTTTAAATAGTAATCATTGTCGTCATTAATTTTGAGAATGAATTATTAATTTATCTTTATCTGAGCTTTATCTCTTAATTTTTTCATAAGAGACGCGAAGGCTTCAGATTGCTTTTGCTGTTCCAGATGTCCCGATATTTTTTCTTTGACGTCATCCAGTGATATTATCTTTTCCGGATTTCGATCAAGCACTTCTATTATGTGATATCCGTATTCTGTGGTAATAACCGGGCCAAGAACCTTGATTTTCTGGGAGAAAGCCGCGTCTTCAAAGGGTTTTACCGTCTGCCCCCTGGTAATGTTTCCCAGATCGCCGCCGCTTTCTTTAGTAGGACAATCAGAATTCTTTTTGGCAACTTCCGCGAAATCAGCTCCGTCCACAATTTGCTGACGAATATTTTCGATTTTTTCTTTCTTTTCCGCTTTAATTTTATCGTCATCCTTCTCATTTATCGCTATGAGAATATGTCTTAAGTGAACACTTTCCGGGATAGTAAATTTGTCCTTATTTTCTTTATAAAATGTTCTAATTTCTCCGCTGGTGGGCTTTGATTTCCCTTTAAGTTCAAGCGTGACCAATTTTTTAATTTTTATATCCGTGGCAATATTCTTTTTTAGTTCTTCCACAGTCATCTTATTTGCTTTCAGAAACTCCTCAAAGTTCTGGCCCGGTTCAATATTCGCTTTTATCCCGTCCACCACTTCCTGAACTTCTTTATCTTCAGCCACGATCTTTCTTTTTTCTATTTCATTTTCCAAAACTGTTCTAATAATGAAATTATCCACTATCTGCGTTTTTATGCTTACACGGGCTTTTTTAATTTTATCTTTAGGAATCTGATCTTTATATATTTTTAAAACATCATTAATTTGTTTTTCCAGCTGCGCATTTTTCAATACCTTACCGTCCACGCTTACGGCTATGTCGGATGGTAATACACTTTCTGTATCAAAAACAATTTTATCTCTTATTGATTGTGACTGGTCTATTGGTTCAGTCGCGGGGGTCTCTTTGACGTCACTATCTTTTTCGCAGCCTGCCGCAAAAACAATTATTAATAGCAACGCGATTAAAGCAAAATAAATTTTTCCTCTCATTAATTACCTCCCGCAATAATTATGCTGTTTTGTTGATCAAATTATACGCAAAACGTCTATCCGTCAAGAAGATTATCTGTTATATATACCCATTATTTTTATGTTATTTGCCTCAATCTAAGCAATATTTTCATCTGCTCAGCAAGTACCGGTATGGTATCTGATGAATAAATATTCATCTTCTCAATTTGCGCCATGATAGATAATTTTTGTAACACGTTAAATATATTGACCCGCGGAAATCCTTGTCGTGTTAAATAGTTTATTAATTTCAATGTCTTAAACGCGTCAAACCAATGGTGAAACTGTTTTAATCGAACTTCTTCATCCTTTGTTCTATTCAATAATTTTGACCAGAATGATTCAAAATTATAACTTTCAAGAAATATTTTTAGTAACGGATCTATCTCATTTGCTTTTACCAAAATATCAGAGGACTGCGATTCTATGTTCCTTTTTACAAGATCAATGAAGCGCGCGAGAATAATAAATACATCCGCATCATACGTTACGTATTCCTGAGACTCCCTGGACAAATATTTTTGGATGCTCTTACCCGTACCGAAAGGGACACGCTTTGAGGCGCGCGCCGAAGGATAAACACATGTTTGCTGCAGATAATTAATTTTCCTGATTTTTGCGAGTTTTCCTAAAAAATAAAAATCTTCTCCCGCCTGTTTCTTATTCATTCCTCGTACTTCCAGATAAGCCTGAGCAGTGGTAACAATCGTAGAACCAATTGAGTGATAGGCGTAAGGAGACTTAGCGTAGCTGAGAGCCAATACCCAATAACGCAAAAATATTTCGTAGGATAATATTGCCGATTTTTCTTCTTCTTTTTCCGGCATTTGATGTTCATATCTGACAATTGCTGTTTTTACATTTTTTGTAAAATAATCTTTTATTGATGATAAATAATTACCCTGAACCAAAGTATCGGCATCGAGGCTTAATATTAATTTATCGTTTAAAGATTCTTTTTGCCACATACGAAGCGCCGCATCCATACCGATTTTTCTGGCCAAGCCGACGCCGCCTGTATTATCCGGCAGCTCATATCCGGTTGAACAGGCATCTATGTAAGCGAGTTTAATTTCTGAATCAGCAATTTTTTGTAAATTTTCGTAAATATCATTTTCCGGCTTAAATTCATCCAGAGACTTTTTTCTTATTATCGAGTCAATAATATTTTTTGTTTGCAGATTATTATTTTTATCTTCAGCAGGTGAAGATATTTTGTTATTTAAGACACAAATCACCAGCGAGTCGCGTAAATAGAAAGCGGGATTATGAGCTAGTGAGCTTAATGTTGAAAATATCGATTCTTTTTCGGCGTAAACCGGTATGACAATCGCAGAAGAAAAATCGCCTTTATCGGCTCTTGTCAGTTGCCATTTTTTATCGGCGGCATATAATTTCAGATAATCGAAAATAAGCGATTGTTTATTCATTCAAGCTTTTTAAGGGCGATCTCTTTTAAAGTATCGTAGTCATCGCCGTTTATCCAGTTAATGGTAATGTTTTTCTTTTCCATCCGGCGAAACCAGGTTTCCTGCCTTTTGGCGAACTGATGAATTCCTACATTAAGTTCTTCCTTCATTTCTTCATAACTAATTTTACTTTGCAGATACATTGAGATAAACCGATACTCCAGCCCGAAACTTTCCAAACGCTCCCAGGATATTCCTTTTTCATTTAATAATTTAACTTCCTCGACCATTCCCTGATTGAGCCTTTCCTCTAACCTGTTGGTAATACGCTGGCGCAGAAGCTGTCTCTCCCAGCGGATACCGAACACGACAGCATCGATATCCGGTTTATAACTTTTGTTTGAGACAATCTTTCTGGCCAATTCTATCTCAATGGCTCTGATAAGCCTTTCCTGATCTTCCAGATCAGTTTTGTTATGCACATTCGGCTTTAAAGACAAAAGCATCTCCTGAAGTTCTTTCTTGGTTTTTACAGACAACTTTTTTCGCAATGATTCATCACGCGGCGCGAAAGGAAGATCGTACGCCACCAGCACTGCCTCCAGATAAAGACCTGTTCCGCCTACCATAATCGGTAAAATATTTTTTTGCCGTAAATCAGTAAATATCTCATAAAATATTTTTTGAAAATCAAAGAGACTGAATTCTTCCTGCGGCTCTACGACATCTATTAAATGATGATTGATTTTTTTTCCATTAATCTCATATTGATTTAAATCTTTACCCGTGCCCAGATCCATTCCCCGATAAACCTGACGGGAATCCGCGGATATTATTTCTCCTCCCATTTCATAAGCCAAGCGAACGGCAAGAGCAGTTTTACCGGACGCGGTAGCTCCCAGAATCACAATCATATTTTTTTCCATAAACATTATTGCCTTGAAAATATATTATACAGCATGTAATTGAATATAGTTTAATAATCATATTATCCAGCAATATTTTGTAAGTAATGGTTTATAAATGTTTAAAAGCATAGATTTGGGTAAAGAGGCCATACTGCCTCTTATTTTAAAAATGAGCTGGCCGTCAATTATCGCGATGATGGCCATGTCCATTTACAATTTTATCGATTCATTCTGGCTGGCGCGCCTGAGCTCTGAAGCCTTGGCCGCTCTTACCGTTTGCTTTCCCATTCAAATGATTTTCGCGGCCATTGGCGTAGGCACGGGCGTGGGCGCTGCTTCATTTTCGGCAAGAATGTTTGGAGCCGGCAAAGACATCTCTGCCAAACAAACCGCCGGGCAAATATTCTTCTTATCCTTTTCCTTCGGATTACTAATAATTATTACTGTTTTCCTTTTTGATGAGCGGATTCTTATAATATTCGGCGCCACGAACGATATATTACCTCTTTGCAGACAATATCTTTTGACCACTTCTTTCAGCTCGCCTTTTTTGCTCTTTTCCATGATGTCCAATAATTTACTTCGCGCCGAAGGCAGGCCTCTTCTTTCGATGTATGTTGTTCTGGTTTCTTCTGTAATCAGCGCCATTCTTGATCCTTTTTTAATCTTCGGCTTTGGGATTTTTCCGAAAATGGGAATTAAAGGCGCCGCGTTTGCTTTTCTTTTCGCCCAATTTATCTCTTTTTTATTTTCCGTATATTTTCTTTGCCTTAAATCTTCAAAATATAATGTCGATAAAAAATATTTATTCCCCAATATGCCGATAATCCGCGCTATTTATTCCACCGGATTTCCATCAATAATTTCTCATTTAATTATCAGCATAGTCTTAATCTTCTATAATCATGTTTTAGCCCAATACGGCGCCAACGCCATTGCCGCTCTGGGAATATGCTTTAGGGTAAACGGTTTGGTAATGATGATTTTATACGGTATCGGATTCGGCCTTCTGCCGATTGTCGGATACAGCCAGGGAGCGCGATTATACCAAAGACTGACTAAATCCGTTTCGGTTACCATAAAGGTTTCCGTATTAATTGCTGTTATTTCCACTACGCTACTAATAATTTTCGCGGATTCTATTGTTGCCGTGTTTTCCCAAGATCCCGCTCTCACATCAATAGCTGTTCCGGCTTTACGCATTTATGTTCTTGTTCTTCTTTTTATCGCGCCTACGCTTGTTTACATAAATATGTTTATGGGTTTGGGGAAAGGAACTTTGGCCATGTTTCTATTTATTATACGCGACATAATAGTGTTGATACCGATGCTTTATACATTGTCTAAATATTTTGGTATTACCGGCGCGTGGATGGCAATTCCCATAGCCAATCTTCTCACTTTATTTCTTGCTCATTATTACGCGAAAAAAGAGCTAAAGCGTTTTCAGGCCGATTAATATTATCGCAGTAATTTATCAATAATTAATTAGAGAAGTAATTTTGCCCGTATTAATTTCAGGCTTCGTGTCAAAGCGATCAAACAATATAAAAAATGCCCCGCGATCGCGGGGCATTTTCACCTGATTAAATTGTTCCAATCAAAATTATTATAGCGGCTGAACGTTTGCTGCGCTGGGACCTTTGTTTCCCTGTTCTACATCAAAGCGAAGCCTCTGACCCTCGTACAGGGTCTTGAATCCAGTTCCCTGAATAGCGCTATAATGCACAAAAACATCTCCACCTTCATCAGTTTCAATGAAGCCAAACCCCTTCTTCTCATTAAACCATTTTACTTTTCCTTCTGCCAAAGCTAAAATCCCCCCTTCAAAATTTTTCTTCCCGCAATTGATAACACGAGAAAATAAAAAAACCGCACGCATTCTTTTCATCACTAAAGAATTACTTGCGGTTAATTTTTTTATCACAATAACTTGGCACTAAAAATATCCCGGTAATCGCCGCTCTTTTAATTTATAAAGATTCTGCGGCTTTGTAACATTGTTTATTTGCGTAACACCATTTTTTTTCAAAATCAACTAATTTTTTTAATTATTTTTATCAATTTTTTTCAGATATTGACGCAGGATTTTCTCGATTTCGTGCTCCTTCCCCCAGTAAAAATGATCCGCTTCACTTATTATTTCCACTGCCGTTTTCTCTTCGTTTAATTGACTTATAATATTATTTATTTTGCAATAATCATCGGTGTCACCACAAACAATTAAATCGACAATATTTTTCAACTTATTAATATTAAATGGAAAATGATTATTAGGCGGTGAAATAAATGTTGTATAAGAAAATCTGTTTTCTTCTTCATCCAGCAATTTTGCCCCTACCCATGCCCCAAATGAATAACCGGTAAAATATATTTGCGACAGTCCTTCTTTCTTAAGATATTCATAGACTGAAATAATGTCTTGAGTCTCACCTCTGCCTTCATCATAACTGCCTGTGCTCGCTCCTACACCTCGAAAATTAAATCTCACTGTAGTGAAATCTTCCGCGGCAAACGCGCGGACAATTGCTTCGACCACGTTGTTACGCATCGATCCGCCCATCAGAGGATGAGGATGGCAAACAATTACTCCTTTGGCGGACGCTGATTTATGCCGCAAGGCTTCGATTATCAGTTTGCCGTTTTCAACAAATATTTTTTCTTCGGTCAGCATTTTCCCCCCTTATAATTTTCCGGAAAAATGACACGCGCAATATTTATTGTTTTCAATTTCTTTTAAATCCGGCTCTTGAACGGAGCATATTTCTTTTTTATAAGGACAACGGCTTTGAAAGCTACAGCCTTTATCAATACCTATGGTTGCCTCGCCTTTTATGTGTGTATATTTTTTTTCTTTGCCGGCAATTCTCGAAGGCAAGGCGGAAAGCAAAAGACGCGTATAGGGATGAAGCGCGTTATTATAAATATCTTCATTTTTAGCCAGTTCGACAATTCTTCCTAAATACATTACGGCGACACGATCGGACATATGCCGTATTACATTGAGATCGTGCGAAACAAACAGATATGTCAGCCCAAAATCATTTTTCAGGCTTTTGAGCAGATTAAGAATTTGCGCTTGAATGGACACATCAAGCGCTGATACCGGTTCATCCGCGATAACCAGTTCGGGTTGAAGAATCAGCGCGCGCGCGATGCCTATGCGCTGCCTTTGTCCTCCGCTGAATTCATGCGGATAACGATTGGCCTGCTGTTCGCTTAAACCGACTTTCGCCATCAGCTCCAGCGTATCTTTTTTACGTGATACTTTATCGCCAATTTTATGAATAACCAGCGGCTCGGTTATAATGGACAATGCTGACCTTCGGGCGTTAAGAGATGAATAAGGGTCCTGAAATACCAACTGAACTTTGCGCCGGTATTGTTTGAGCTTATCCTTTTTATATTCAAAAATATTTTCTCCCTGGAAATCGACGCTTCCGGTTGATGGTTTTTCCAGCAGTGTTATAATCTTTGCCAGCGTGGATTTCCCGCAGCCGGATTCACCGACAAGCCCCAGCGTTTCCCCTTTAAATATCTGAAGATCAACGTCTTTTACGGCTTTAATAAATCTTTTTTTATCATTTAGGGCAGTTCCGTAAATTGTGTAAGTTTTATTCAGTTTTTTTATGTCTAAAAGTATTCCTGCCATCTTTACTCACGCTATTTAAATTATCTTATTTTGCTAATTGGGCTGACTTCCAGCAAGCTGTAAAATGATTATCAGAAATCTTTTCCAACGGCGGCTCAACCAGGACGCAATGTTGATCCGCGAAGGAACATCTCTCATAGAAACGGCATCCCGGCGAGAGATCATATAAACTGGGAACTGAACCAGGAATTGTTTTCAAAAATTCCGGCATATCGTTCGCGCCGGTTATTCCAGCCTGAGGTATTGAATCAATCAAACCTCGGGTATAAGGATGAACTGGATTGGTAAATATCTTATCCGCTGGCGCTGTTTCCACAATTTTTCCCGCGTACATAACCGCTATTCTCTGGGCTGTTTGAGCGATAACTCCTAAATCATGAGTAATCAAAATCACGGACATTTTATTTTTGTTTTTCAGGTCAGAAATCAAATCAAGAATCTGCGCCTGGATGGTTACATCCAAAGCGGTTGTCGGCTCGTCAGCCAGAAGCAATTGGGGATCGCAGGACATTGCCATCGCGATCATCACCCGCTGGCGCATGCCGCCGCTGAGCTGATGCGGATAATCACGCACGCGTTTTTCCGGATGGGGAATCCCCACTTGGGCCAACTTCGTGATGGCAAGCGTCATGGCATCGTTAGAGGATATTTTTTTATGGAGTCTTATTGCTTCCGCGATCTGCTCGCCTATACGAAAAACCGGATTTAAAGATGTCATCGGTTCCTGAAATATCATGGATATTTCACTGCCGCGCTTTTCGCGCATTTCATCTTCCGATAGCGCGAGCAGATTTTTTCCGGAAAATAATATTTCTCCCTGAATGATTTTTCCGATTCCTGGCACCAACCGCATGATGGATAACGCCAGCATGGTTTTACCGCAGCCGGATTCACCGACAATACCCAATGTTTCACCGGAATCGACACTTAGCGATACTGAATCCACGGCCTTGATTCTACCCTGCGCCGTATCAAAAACCGTCATTAAATCTTTTATTTCCAGTAGCGCCATTTTAAACAGCCTGAGATAAGCGGATTATTGAAAGCGTAAAACGCTGAAATGTTTTTCTTGATACTGCAAGATTTCTATTTTTTTGTCCGGTTAATCAGGAAATCTACCAAAAGACGCATCGGCACGCCTGAAGCGCCTTTGGGAATATACGGTTTATCTTTATCAAGCCAGGAGGGGCCTGCTATATCCAGATGCACCCAAGGAAAATCGCCGATGAATTTGCTTAAAAATGCCGCTGCAGTGATTGTACCCGCTGCCCGTCCGCCGCTGTTTTTATAATCTGCGATATCGCTTTTTATCTGCTCTGAATAAAAATCCCAAAGCGGTAATTCCCAGACAAGCTCACCGGTTCGTTGCGCTGCGTCATTTATTTCGCTTTTCAATTTTTCATCCGTTCCCAGCATTCCGGTAACATCATCACCTAAAGCGATTACACACGCCCCGGTGAGAGTGGCGATATCAATAATTGCCTGCGGTTTAAATTTGGAGGCATAAGAAAGAGCGTCAGCCAATATCAGGCGGCCTTCCGCGTCCGTATTTACAATTTCAATTGTCTTGCCCGAATACGATTTCAAAATATCGCCGGGTTTAAGCGCGGTGCCGCTGGGCATATTTTCCGTTGCGGGAATCAATCCTACAACATTAAGCGGCAGGCGTAGATCGGATGCGGCCATTATCGCGCCGATAACCGCCGCTCCGCCGGACATATCTGTTTTCATTTCATCCATTTTTTCCGCTGGTTTTATGCTGATACCGCCGCTATCGAAGGTTAGTCCTTTGCCGACCAGCACAATCGGCGCGCGTCCTTTTTTACCGCCTGAATATTCCAGAATGATAAATTTCGGCTCCTGCGCGCTGCCGGAAGCAACACCCAGAAGAGCGTTCATTCCCAATTTTTTCATCGCAGCTTTATCCAGAACGTTGCAGTTCACTGTTTTCCTTCGGGCGACGTCACGCGCTTTTTGCGCCAGAATGCTTGGCGTCATTTCATTGGCGGGCGCGGAAACGAGATCTCTGACAAAATAAACCGCTTCCGTGATTATGCTTGTCCTTTTTGCTATATCGCCAAGCAGAGGATAATCTTCATTATTCGTGATTAGTTCCAGCTGTTTTATATCTTTGATATTATCTCTATCTACTGTTTTAAACGGCGTGTATTGATAAAGGCCTAGAACAGCTCCTTCCAGCGCGGCTTGCGTTAGCTTGTCTTTTTGTCCGGGAAGCATATTAAAATCTAATGCCGTTGCCGCTTCTTTGATATTAATATCGCGAAGATGGCGCGTTACTTTCGCGTAGGCGGCGCGCAGTTTATCCAATTTGAATTCTTTTGCCTTGCCTAAACCAACAACAGCAATCCTTTTTGCAGGAATCAAGCCACGGGTGTAAATGACGGATAACTGAGATTCCTTTCCTTCAAAATCCCCGCTGCTGATTAGTTCGCTGATTAAACCCTGAGATTTTGCATCGACATCGTATGACAAGCCAAACAATTTTTTGTTTTCTTCAAATAAACCCAGAATTATCGCTTCTGCTTTAATTTCCGCAAGATTTCCTTTTTTAACTAATATTTTCAACGTGTTCAGACCCCCTTTTATCTTTTACAAACTGTGTTGAAAGATAGCATATACTTGAAAAATGTCAATTAATTACACGCTTGGGAAAAACAAAGATTTATAAAAATTATTTATTGAATTGTTACGGAGTTGCGACGCAGAAAAATACCGATGCTTTTCTCGTTATGTTTTAAAACGAACCGCAGGTAATTTATGTTTTTATCGATTGCTTCCTGATAAATATTTCTATCTATTCTCCATCTTGTTTTGAAATGAGCAAGCATGAATCGACCGACATTGCTTAAATCTTTCTCCATCCTGGTTTTGGTAATATGATAAAAGTTAGATGTTTTTTTAAGTAAATCATGTTCAGAGGCGAAACCTGTAACTTTTCCTTCTTCAAACTCTTTAAACAAGGGTATCAGTTTTTCCAGATAAAACCTGTCGGACATCTGCCCCATCAAATCCGCTGTGGCCAGCATTTTGCCTAACATTTCCATATTTGCCGACGAGAATTTTATATCTTCAATATTAATGCTCAAGCCGGTGCAATTTATGATATCGCTGAAGGCTTCCAAATCTTCATTGAAGTAGTCATCTTTCTCGTAATAATTCTGGATAAACTGTATTCCTCTTTTGATGTGCATGAGCGTGTATTTTGCGCCTGTACCCTCGATATCGTCGTTTGACTGGATATAGCCCGTGTCGTGCATCAGGGAGCTGATTAAACCAAGATTTATTTCTTTATCGGTAAACTCTATTCCTTCGACAGACGCTCCGTGCAACAGGCGCGCCATCGCGAGCAATACATGCAGTGTATGCTGAAAATCATGATAATCGGTATTGCACGCGCGGTATCCCGGATATTGGCCATTAAAAAGTTTTTCCACATCGCTATAAGCCTGATTAAAATGATTGAAATTAAACTTAGGATTAATCAGGTGTATAACATGCTTGACTTCTTTGATAACCAGCTTTTTATCGCGGATATCCAGAAGCTGCGAATGCATGACATTATCGTTTTTAATCTGCGCTTCAGCGCGCATAAACCTACTCTCCAAAATACGTTTTTTGCCTTATTTTTAGACAGTATTATCGCATAAACTATCTGTGCGACGACGTCAAGAACAAGAGAATGCCTTTTTATATGTAGAATTTATTTGACTTCTTTTAGTTCTACAAAATATTCATAAAATATCTTTAAATATCAATATGGTGGAAAATATATATCAAAATCGCTAACTTCAATATCCTGAGTCGCTGAACCCGTACCCTGCGTAAACCCAAAAAACATTTTGTTAAAATAAGCATGAAGAGTCGGTGTAATTTCTATTGTCCTATTAATTTGCGGTGTGGAATCACTGTAAGCAACGCTTACATCATCACAGTTAGTGCCAGTACAATTTCCCATCCATAGCCACGCTTTTACGTTATACTCATAATTACCGCTTCCGTTAGGAATCACTGCTCGTGTAACTTCTATTCTGAAACTACGTGTGTCGTCATCAGCGAATGATGTAGCATAATATCCTCCGGTCCCATCTCCCGAAAATGAATTTCGCGGAGAAGAAGGAGTTCCAATTGCAGGAACTTCATGCACATTATCATCGTAACTTGCCGCAGGATAACCATTGCTGCAATTTCCCGCCGTATTATCACCCCAAAACATTAAAGCCATATGGTTACCGGATGCGTCATTTCTTCCAAAACCACAACCCGGCGGGCTACTAACACCGGAATTTCGATATCTGTCGAATTCAATGGATATTTTAGGAGGTTGTAACCCCAGTCCATCTGTGGAATTTCCCGGCCCGGCATATCCCATTAATTCTCCCATTCCCGCTCCCGAAGGCGTCCCTCCTCTTTTTGTTGTATCATTATTGGTGCCATTCATAATCATGAACATGAAGCCGTCACCGCTTGAAGATGATCCGTCTGTATCTCTAAATTGAAAATAAGCACGAATACCCACACCGAAATCACATAATCCATCTTCACAGTTGGCTGAATCAGAATCACCTGCATACCAGGTAACACCCGCAGTGTTATCATCTCT
This sequence comes from Syntrophaceae bacterium, assembly GCA_016928765.1. Classification (GTDB taxonomy): domain Bacteria; phylum Desulfobacterota; class Syntrophia; order Syntrophales; family Smithellaceae; genus UBA4810. The sequence goes on along the minus strand of JAFGKC010000150.1, from coordinate 3,775 downwards.
CAAACCTAGCTCTACTATTTGATCTCCTGTATCAATTGCTACACCTGTCCCTATCGTAACCCAGCCATCAACACCAGGTATATTATGCGGAACGTTGTCGCTGTTTCCGCCAACTTTGTAACCCAAAATTGCTGGCCGTGAAAAAGTACTGCTAACCGCAGGACTTAAGCCAAAACTAACTGTGCCGGTGGAAGTGATTTCGGCAGAAGTGTGAGCATAAATACGGCGCCCGTCTCTAACTCTGAAGGAACTAAATACTTCGCTCGGATCATGCGCATATGTTACTCCGTAAAAAATGTCTCCTGTGCGGTAATTATAAGTATATACATGTTCCGTATCATCTTGGGGTATTTCAAAAAAACCAAAACGAGCAGGGTAAATATCACCAGCATCGGTGACGCGCAAGCTGCCACCATGTGTTAAAGTCTGATCAGGATTTACGTTAGGAGTTGTGAAAACAGGAACTATGCTGGTACCAGGAACAACGTTAATTGTGCCCTCGGGTGGATTAGGATTATTAGCCAAACGGAGTTCATAACTGTTCACCCCAAGGGTATTTACGCTAGTATAGTAGAAACGCCTCCAGCCGTTCGCCGTATACACGGCCATAGTTCCGGAGTTAGGAATTGCATAGGAAACATCTCCAGAAAATTTTACCCGAAGCCGTAAATTATTTGTATTATCGATTGTTAATGTGTCTTGGGATACTAAATAATATGGTTTTACATTTAAATGAAAGCTGCCTTCATTGTTCAGCAGTGTAAAAGTTTTATTGTTTAGGTCTTCTAACTTCTGGTTTCTTGCCACTTCAGTCGCCGGCACAACATGTTTATATTGGCTGGCTAAATAATTATAGCCTGATTTGGCAAGATAAGTGGCTCTTGTCGTTGATAATGTATTTATCTGCCCAAACATGGAAGAACTGGTCAGGGAATAAATCGCCGCGGCCAAAACGGCAAAAATAACCATGATTACGATTAATGTAATAAGGGTACTGCCTTTATCCCGAAAAATAACCGGGCAATATTTTTTTCTTATAAAAAACATATTTCTCACCAAATTTTTTCGCAACTACATATTCCAATTGAGCGGCATACTATCCCGTCCTATTATTCCATTTCTACGGACATTATAAAATGTGGAACATGTATAAGTTTCACCCGCTACATCTGTTCTATTGAGCGTTAGAGTAATTTTAATAATCGCCAAATCGCGAATAAGATTTGCCGCAGTCCAGGTTCCGTTGCCTGCTAAAGAATCATCTATCCTATAGTAATTTAATTGAAAAGCACCGACGTTATCCACAAGAACTGATCCTGTTGCTACAGTAGGTCCTATATTTATTTGGCTTCCGTCAAGGCCGACACACCGGTTAATATCATTCGTACTGCCCGTATTCACATCATAATATCTTAATGTGTAACAAACAGAATTGGCATTCGCCGAGCTTATGGTGCTAATATCTTCAAACTCCAGAATCATTCTATTCAGAGCAAGTTGCGCCTTTTGAGAAAGTTCATTACTGGTTTTTGCCGTAATGTAACTCTGTGCCCCCTGCACAATCAGCATAGCGCCGATTGCGCCCATTATACCTAGTAAAATCAAGGTAATGATAATCTCAATTAAAGTAAAACCTGATTCTTTTTTCATTTTATAGCCCGTTAATATCTACTTTGTAAAAAGCATTGTAGCCGTCTGATCATTTTTTGTAATTGTCACTTTTAAAGTATTCGATCCTGGAGTTTCTGCTGATTGTTCTGTATTGCTGGCATCAAAAGTAATAAACTTGGTGCTTTGGGTATACACGCCGTAATTTCCTGCGGCAATACGCGATTGTAATGTTACCAGCGAATTAGTATCTCCATCCTCCATTAATTTAACATGGTCCATATTTATTTTTTCTATAATGGCAATAAGGTCATAATGATCCTGCGTGCGCACGGCGGAAACCGAACTGCCGATCAGATTCGGCCCCATATAATTAACAAACATTGCCGCAAGAATCGCGGCTACAACAAGAGTGATTATTATTTCAATGAGGGTAAAACCTTTTTTATTGGCAAAGCATATTTTCATTATCATGGCACAAACCCTGTATTGGCCGTAACGGTTATATTGCCAGCCGAAGTGCCAATAGAAATATCGGCTGCACCGGGTGAACCAAATCGGTCAAAAGTTACACTCTGCGTCGAAGATATTGTAAGGTGAGACAATGTGACCTGATCATTATCTTCCCCGATAATTCTGATATGTGTCGCAGGATTACTATTTTCAAAAAGGAAATAGGTGCTAGCAGAATTGAAATTTATCCCCCAAACGGAATTTGTTCTTATCGCCCGGCCCTGCGCGTATCTTAAATGGCTTTTAACTTTCGCCAACTCTTCGGCCTCTCCATAATCATCCGTGGAACCAATGCGAGAAATGGCAACCGCCGCAATAATAGCGATGACGACAAGTATTGTGATGATTTCTAAAATAGTAAATCCTTTTTGCGATTTATTAATTGTTATTCGCAAAATTATTCTCCGTTGTTAAAAAACCGCCTCTTATAAAACCACGGATTGTGCTTATCAGTAAAATACCCAAGACTATTGCCACGGCAGTTAATACCAGCGCACAAAATATCGCCTGCGGGGAAAATAGCATAAATTGAACTATCAAAGCATCTATCACAATAAAAACCGTATGTGTGATTATCGCGTATTTGATAAAATTTATTGCTGTTGGTTTTTGCCTAACAAGAAATGCCAATCCGATAATGAAAATACCACTGACTACGGCCAGATATGGCTGTGCCCTTAACCATATATTAATACTACTGATTGATAAAACATCTTTCATGCCCCAAAGGACAAGTAAACCCATCAGGAAATAAAATACGCCTACAACAATCAGTAAAAAAAAGCATTGAACGGGAGAGAATATTTTACCAGAAAGAATCCCTGCCACGTCGGGGCTAAGCTTGCGGCGCTGAAACAAAAAGCGATATAATCTATATTGAAAACTCGTTTCAGCTCTCTGCGTTCCGTCCATAACTCTTTGAACAATATCATCCGGCGGGGAGATTTTTTCCTGCTTTTTAATTATGTCTATGATATTATTATACTTTTCCATAATTTCCTATTTTGTGTCATTGCGAGCGAAGCGAAGCAATCTAATGATTTATGACCATTAAAAAAGATCGCCACTGCGTCTTAACGACGCCTCGCGATGACAAAATGTTAGTTTTCCAACTGTGTCTTATACAATATACAACATTGACCTCAAAATAGTCACAATTATATTTCATTTTTTCATCATTTCCTTTAATTTATCTAACCCGCGGTAGATGCGCATTTTGACAGCGCTGACGCTTTTACCGGTAATTCGCGCAATTTCTTCAAAAGAGAGTTCCTGCTGATACTTCATAATAATCAGTGCGCGCGTCTCTACATCCAGCCTTGATAGATACGATCTTAACTCTTCTGCTTCCGGCATATTCACCTGCACTGGAAATTGGTGCTGAGCCCGATTTATCTCTTGCGCGTTTTTATATTGTTTATTTTTTTTGATATCATTTTTAATTGTGTTTAGCGCTATTGTATAAAGCCAGGTAAAGAATTTTTTTTGCGGATTATATCGCCATAAATATGTGTAGGCTCGGATAAAAACATCTTGAGTCAGATCGGCGGCATCCTGCCGGTCAGCAGTCATGCGATAAGCTAAATTATAAATTGGTGATTTATATTCTTCAACTAAAAGGGCGTAGGCCTGCCTGTCTCCTTCCAAAATGCGT
>JAFGKC010000149.1 GCA_016928765.1 Syntrophaceae bacterium | reverse complement strand
GACAATAAAGAAATCTGGAAAAAAACGGATTATTTGACGCCGCAATCCGATAAGACAACGGAGTACACTTTTGAGGATCTGGCGGAAAAACCGGAAAAGACCATCGAATCTCTTACTGAGATATCCAGAGCGCTGGCCGCCTTAATAATGGATGACTTCAGAAAATACTAGCAGTTTAAAGTCAGCTATAATGAGCAAGCATCAACAGCCGCATGGAGTAAATAAAAATCCATGCGGCTGTTTTTTTCTCTTGTTTAAATTTAGCTTTTTTCCGCGCTGCAGATGTGGCGGGTGCTCGTTATATCTAATCTTTTTTGAATATAAATATTAATGAACGGCCGAAAAGAACCGCGGGTGAAAACAGGTGCCTTAGAATTTCCCGGTGTTCAGGCTTTGCTTTATATTCGCGGGGCATTTCGATTCGAGACCAGAGCCATCCTATTGCCACAAAAGGAAGCATGAATGGAATGAGATATTTCTTTTTCCATCTTTGACACTTGACGTCCACAAGTTTCGCTCCGCGTAATTGGAAAAAATAGCGAAGCTGGAGATAGGTCAGCGGAGAAATATGCCCTCGGTCCTTTTTTTCGTCAGCGTTGTATTGGATGCTACCCCATGGGCTAAATAGAAAAAAATAACCCATACACATGAATTTCAAGCGAGAGTAGATGTTTTGAATATTGGGAGTGGAAAGAATAATTTTGCCACCGGATTTTGTGACGCGGCATAGTTCTTTAATCAGCATCATAGGTTCAATAGTATGTTCAATTCCTTCCATGCAGCTGACGGCGTCAAATTCACCGTCGGCGAACGGCAGTTTCTTATTCATGTCGGCAAAAATAAAATCCGGTTTATCGCGGTTAATATCGGCATTGACAACAACATGCCCGAGCTCGCGCAAGCGATTGCCCAATAATCCGCTGCCGGCGGGAATATCGAGAATTTTCTGATGTTTATTTTCCGCGGCAAGTATCTGGAAAACCGCTCCCATGCCGCCGGTAAAATAAGATTTATGAGTGAAATAAGCATTTTTCATATAATTTGCTGGGATAGAATTTATTATTCGACTCTGTGAACTTTAATTATTGCTCTATTTTTCTTTCTCAAACTTATTTTTTTCCGCGCCGCAGATGGGGCATGTCCAGGAATCGGGAATGTCTTCAAAGGCTGTGCCCGGCGTGATGCCGCCATCCGGATCACCTTTGGCCGGATCATATATGTAACCACAGACGGAACATACATAACGCGCGGATGTTTTTGGTGCGGCTTTGGCTTTGGTTTCTTCCTGTATGTAGGTAGGCGCGTTTTTGGATGATTTGCCGCCCTTGACGCTCTGATAATAAGCGTAAGTCAGTGGTTCGCCCTCACCGATTATATCCGCCTCAACAATCTTACCGAAAAATATCGTATGAGTACCGCAGTTTAACTCCCCTTGCACTTCAGCTTCTATAAAACTCAACGAATGGTCCAATACTATGGGAACGCCCGTCACGCCGCTTTTTGTTTTTATATCTTTAAATTTATCAACTTCACGGCCGCTTTTAAAACCGAACAGGCCGATAAAAGTCATTGGCGCTTCCTGCGATAAAACAGAAACCGTAAATTTGCGACTGGCGGTAATCATCTCATGTGTATAATTTTCTTTATTAATGCTCACGGCGATGGTCGCTGGATTGGAAGTTACCTGAAACAGGGAATTGGCAATTTGCCCGTTGAATTTGCCATTTTGTCCGGCGGTGATTATATACAAACCGTAAGTTATTTTATGTAACGCGGCGCGATTCATTTTTTCTCCTTTTTTTAAAGATTATATTTATTCGTTTATAACGTAAATTGGCGGACAATGCCATTTAATTTTGTTCATCTTAATTTCCGCTTAAAATAATTAAACGCGGAAAATATTTCTTGAATTTTTTTACCTCATAAAGCTATTATTTCTGAATTTTGAGAGAAAATTATTCACGGAGAAATAATTGGATATGATAAAAAGAATAGCCCGTTATTTTGCGCGCAAGAAATATTGTCAGGCGGTAATTATAACGCAGGCGGATTTAACAATATTTCAGGAAAAGCCTACATTTCCGATGGTTATGGGCATTTTGATGATTGTTTTCAGCTATATAATCGGCTTGCCCGCCGTTTTTTTTCTAACCATGTTTGCTGTTTGGACGAAAAAACCTTTAGTTGGCATTATCGGCGGACCTCTGATATATGCTATTTCCACGGTGGTTTTTGTCATCGGTATAAGAATGGCGGGCTTGAAGCATATCAAGGCGCTGTTTGCCTGGGCAACGAGAGCCGCGCTTGAAAAAATTCTCGGCGATGAAATTAAAGGCATCGCCTTCCTCTCTCAGGAGGACGCGGTAGCTAGCGAAGTAGAAAACTAAGGCGCGGACAAGCGCCACGAAAGAATAGATGAGGTGTTAAATGGGTCAGGTTGAAGACTTAATAAGCGAACTTAAAGAAAAAATTATCAAGACACTCGGGCTGATGGATGTCACGCCTGAAGACATCAAAGATGATGATCCGCTGGTCGGTGGAGACACAGGAATTGATTCCATTGACGTGTTGGAATTGGTGATGATGATTGAAAAAGACTATGGCGTCAAAATAGAAAACAAGGAGCTCGGCGCCAAAGTTTTTGCGTCTATCCGCACTTTGGGCACTTATATTTTCGAAAACCAACGCAAAAAG
>JAFGKC010000148.1 GCA_016928765.1 Syntrophaceae bacterium | reverse complement strand
TGACCCATGTTTCCGGCACCAACAACACATACATTTTTTACATCTTCAACTTTCATTTTTTCCATCCTTTCTTTATTTTAATTTATAATCATGCCCCCCTTAAATACCGCCTGACAAATCAGCTCCTCCGGCATCAAAAAACACGCCGAAAAAACCATAAAGACAATAATATTTAAGAGCAGTTCACCGCGAAAATCAAAGGAAAAACGATTTCCTGCGAAATGTGTATAAAAAATTGGTGGCAGGTAAAAACTCTCGGCTTCAATCTTTTACTTTAAATCATTCTTCCTAGACGAAAGCCACCCTATCAAAAATGCTACACGAATTCAAACTTTTTTGACCGGCGGTTATTTTTTTGACGTCGCTTTATAGAAAGCTTTGAATATTCAGATAACATACTGATATTAATAGTATTATTTTAAGCTATGCGCCGGTATTCAAAAGATATTAATTGGACAAAACAATAAATTTAGAATATTAATTTTAAGTATTTTTAGATTATTTAAAATCCATCAAGGAGGATGTATGAAATATAAGTTTATCGAAATGGAAATCAAAGATTATGTGGCCGAGGTAAGATTGGCTCGAGTGGACGCTCTAAACGCACTCAGCCTCGAATTTGCTTCGGAAATTGCTGATGTTTTTCAAAAATTGGGCACAATGGATGAGGTCAGAGCGATAATTCTCACCAGCAAGGCCAGAATTTTTTGCGCCGGCCTGGACCTCAAAGAAGCAGGCGGCCATTTTACAGGAACAGCCAAAGGCGCCATTGAATCCGTCGAAAGATCTCAGCCTTTGTTTGACTGCTGTAACGCGATCGAAGAATGCCCCAAACCGGTTATCGCCGCGGTGCATAGCCGCTGCATCGGGGGCGGGCTGGATATAATTTCCGCCTGCGATATCCGTCTTTGTACCCAAGACGCGAGTTTCTGCCTCAAGGAAGCGGCAATCGGTTTGGTCGCGGATATGGGCGTCTTGCAAAGACTGCCGCATATCATCGGAGAAGGATTCACCCGGCAGATGGCCTACACTGCCGCGGAATATCCGGCGAGCGATGCGGAAAAAATGGGACTGGTCAACAACGTTTATCAAGATAAAAACGCGCTTATGGAAGGCGCGAAAAAAATAGCCGCTGAAATCGCGCAAAACGCTCCTTTGGGCGTGCGCGCCAGCAAAGAAGTTTTGAACTATAGCCGCTATGTAAACGTTAAAGACGGCATGGCGATGGCGATTCAAAAAAATATGGTGCTGATGGGTTCCGAGGACATAAAAGAAGCCGTCACTGCCTTTATCGAAAAAAGACCGCCAAAGTTCAAAGGGCAATAACAATAAAAAAGGGCGGGTAAAAAACCCGCCCTTTTAATTTTCCATATAAATAATTTTAGAACCGCACTGACAAACCGCCGCCGACGTTCCAGTTGGTCTTGTCATTTTCACCGCTAATGGGACCAGCATATCCGTGGAGGCCGTCGCCGTCAACGGAATATTTCACATATCCGGCGTTGAGGAAAGGCTCGAGGGCTACTTTATTTAGTTTGAAAGTGGCTCCCACAGAAGCATTCACGCCCATGTTATATCCGTCAGCAGATATATCAAATTTATAATCTGGATCAAAAACTCCGTTGTAAATATGGCGGGTTGCGTAATCAGCTTCCACATAACCGTAAAACACGTTAAATCCGCCGCGCACGGCAAGCGTAGAGGTTAATTCCTTTTCGGCCAGCGCTTTGAGCGTCAAACGATGCTCGGTCTGTGTGGGCATATCTGGGTAATCGTCATAAAAGGTATTACTGCCGCTATCGATATAATCAAAAGTGGCTTTCTGGCTCGTCCGTATATAATCGTAGTAAATACCTGCCGCTACTTTTGTGCCTTTGGCCGGCGTGAAATCAACTCCGCCTCCTACCCCTACATTCATGTATTCTGCTTCATTCTCATACGATATATACGATATCAGTCCAGAGGGACTCGCAAAATCACCGTCTCTCGTAACTTTTTTATACCCCGCACTGACCACAAAAGGCAAAGCCACCTTGGCGTTCACCGGCACTCTTAACCAAAAATCTCCGCCGACATTGTATCCCTTAACTTTTCCCTCGGCATCTTGGCAATCTAAAGTGCTGCCGTCATAGTAACCTGCAGTATATTTATTATCAGAAGCGAAAGGGAAGCCTCCCTTAAAAGTAAGGGCATATTTTGCGGCGCCCATCGTGCCGGCCACGGATACTTTACCCTGCGCTTCCCAATATTTGGATTTATAGGGAATCATGTATGGGAAAAGTGTAGATTCAATTAATCCTTCAGCACCAAATGGAAAGTTAAGATAAAAATCACCGTCATCCTCAACCAGCAAGGTTTCCTTTTCTTCATCGCGGTAAGCAATCTGCAGTTCAGCGCCTAGATTAACAGCGCCGATAGGCAGGCCGTAAAGCAGCCGCAAAGCATAGTCATCCAATTTATTCTGCATATCATAAGTGTTAAAACCAGAAGCAAAGACCCCATCATATAATGCACTCCCGTCATAGTCTCCTCTGATACCAGTATATTCAAAAAACACGCCCATCATGCCCGCGCCCAGCTTAAAAGCCGCGCCTAATAGGCCTTCGTTTTTCCATTCATGGCCACCAGCCTTAAACGGATATAAGTATGGGCCGCCAATCGTCGGTGCGGGCATGGACACCGTATAATCCCAGTCTGATGTTTTGGTATAAGTCAAACGATAATGACCATACGCGTTGAAACCTTTACTCATGGCGATAACCGCCGGATGCGTCAGGTAATCCGATTCGTCCTCAATCAAACCGTATGCATCTCCCGCTCCTGCCATTCTTCCCTGCCAAGCCGAAACCGGCGCGGCTAAAACCGTAAGAAACAACAGTGCCGCAAAAACAGATAACCAACTTCTCTTCATGTACTTTTTCCTCCTTTTTCTTTTGTGCGTTAACACGCAAAGTATATTATATTTTTAGCATTGTACTAAATATCGCCAGTTTACGTCAACTAAAAACAATAATAAATACCTTCAGTATTTTAATTATTTTTATCCCAAGACATTATATGATAAGAATTAAGGCACTATGAAAAAACCACTCTTGATCATTTTTACATTATTAAGCTTATTTTTTTTCTCCTGTTCAGGCATTCAGCACAAAATATTTACTGCTCAGGCACCGGAAAATTGCTTACCCAGCTTCCCAGATAAGGACGGCTGGTATGGCGGTGACGGAGCTTACTCCATCAAACTCGATAACAAACGAACACTATGGCTTTTTGGGGATACTTTTGTTTCAAAGGAACAAGGCCACAAAGACCGCGTCGGCATGGATGTGGTGTTGGGAACAACTCTGGCTATTTCTACCTGTTCAAATAATGGCCAATTCAACATTCAGTATTTTATCAAAAAGAAAAAGGGGGAATTTGTATCTTCGTTTGGTGAAAATGAATGGTTCTGGCCGCAGGACCCTTTTATCGTAAACGGAGCGCTCTATATCCCCCTGCTGGTTGTGGAAGCACTGCCGAAAGAGCATGCGCCTTTCAATTTCAAGGTAGCCGGACATAAAGTTGCCGTGATAAAAGATTTTACGCCCACTGATCCCCACACATGGAATGTTGATTATCTGGACATAACAAAATCCATCCCGCAGGAAATTACTTCTCTGGCCGCCACGGCAATAGCTTACCAAGACTATGTGTATTTTTATCCTTTGTGTAGATTTACAGCCGGCAGCACGGTTTTTCCCGGAAACATTCTGGCACGGGTTCCGGCAAGCAAGATAAACGACAGAAGTTGGAATATAGAATATTTCAATAAAGATGGAAAATGGGGGAAGAAACTCGACTCGGGGCGGGTAAAAATCATGTTTGCCGATGCTTTATCGGAGCTCTCCGTGCGCTATCGGCCAAACGAAGATAAGTGGATTGCAGTTTATGTTTCCACGAAAGATAAAGGCAGAGAGCTTATCTGCCAGGAAGCCGCAAACCTTGAAGGCCCATGGACAGAGCCGCGAGTGTTAGTCGATAAAATACCCGAGGTTGACCCGAAAAGCCCGCTGTATGATAAAAACACTTTTTGCTACGCGGGCAAGGAACACCCGCAATTTTCAGGACGCAGAAATATCGTGGCAACTTATGTATGCAATTCGCTGGAAGAGGACACGGAAACCAGCTTCATCCGCAGGAATCTTTTTTTGTACCGTCCGATGGTAATAACGGTCGGCTACTAATTCAACCGTTGAAACCTAATACACATTGGTCGTTGCGAGCCCCAATTTATTGGCGCGAAGCAATCTCACATGTAATAAAAAATTTAAAAAGATCGCCACGTCGCTTACGCTCCTCGCGATGACAAAAGAACGGGCCGTAAAAAAATTGTTAGCACACTACGCTTTAAACAGGCGCGCCGCGCGTTCAAGTTCCTTTTCGGCTTCTTTAACCATGCGCTCGATTAATTCCTTGCAGGTGGGGATATCATTAACCAGTCCCACTGATTGCCCCATCATCATCGGTGCCGCGTCAACATTACCTGTTTCCCATGCCTCTTTTACCTTCTGACCGGAAATAAGCGGAATCAAATCTTCCAGTCCGCAGCCCTTGGCTTCGCGCGCCAGTACTTCTTCCACAACTTTATTTTTAATGGCTCTGCCCTGCAGGCCGATTGTTTTGCAGATTAGCGTGGTTTCAAATTCCTGCCGGCGCACTATTTCCTGTTTGATATTTTCGTGCACTTCGCATTCTTTTGTCGCCACAAAACGCGTCGCCATCATCACTCCTTCAGCGCCCAGAGTAAGCGCCGCGGCCAAGGTGCGCCCATCAGCGACGCCGCCTACAGTTACCACCGGAATTTTCACCGCCTCGGCAATGCGCGGCGTTAAAAGCATGGTGGTTACATCATCATTTAGCGGATGTCCGCCTTCTTCAATGCCCGCGGCATAAATACCGTCATAGCCTGTATGTTCCGCGTGAACGGCGTGGCGGACTGAACCGACCTTATGAAACATTTTAACACCTGCTTTTTTCAGTTTTTCGATAAATTCCATGCCGACCGCTTTATCTAAAGGAGTACCGGAAATTTCTACTCCCGCTACCTTCTCTTCCACGCACACGCGCAGATACATCTTGTGATGTTCCGGCGTAATATGCACGGAGGGAAGAATCGTCACGTTGACCATAAACGGTTTATCAGTAAGTTTTCTGGTTTCTTTGATAGCCGCGCGAAACTCTTCCTCGGTGGGATAATTGCCGGAGGTGATGTTCCCCATGCCGCCCGCATTGGATACCGCCGCGCAGAGCTTTGGTTTGCAAAGCCACATCATCGCGCCACAGATTATGGGATATTTGATGCCGAACATTTCTGTAATTGCTGTTTTCATTTTTTCACCTCAAAAATATTATTAACTTATTCTCTATTCGGATACGGTAAGAGAAAATGCGCCGCCGGAAGCAAATTCATCCGGCGCTTCCAGAATTTCGATTATCTCCTTATAAAGACGTTTTTTCAGTTCAGAAAAAATCCCGCGATTCTTCTTGAATGTTTTGGCAAACGCCAGCGATTTTGTCATAAGGTCTTCTTTATCCGCGCAGGCCTTAACAATAATGTGATGTTCTTCAAGTTCCTGCGCTGTATAGCGGTTGCCGGTGAGCTGCATTTCGGAGAGCTTGTAGGCGGGAACGGCTTTTTTTATAAACGCGTTCATGCCGGGACGGAAGGCAATGCCCAAATTCACTTCTGGAAAACAAAAGAATCCCTTGTCGGAGCGCATAAAACGAAAATCGCAGGCGCAGGACATTATTGAACCGTTGCCAAAAGCATGCCCGTTTATCGCCGCGATAACCGGCACAGGGTATGTAACCAATTTTTTAAAAACCACATCCATGCCGCGGATAAAATCGATTACCGGCTGAGTCTCCTTCTTCTGCATTTTATCCAGAATCCATTCCACATCTATTCCCTGCGAAAAATTTTTCTCGTCATCTGAAGTAATAATCAAGGCGGTAACTGTTTTATCGGCGATAATTTCATCAAGTGTTTTGTTAAGCGTATCGGAAAAGACGAGGTTCTGCCTGTTAGCCCCATTGGTCATGGTAAGAATCGCCACCGTTTCGTCTTTTTCCCACATCATGATAGACATATTTTCTACCCTTCCTCATTTTAGTTTTCCCTTCATATTAGGGTTACGTTTAGAGGTCAAGAAATAAAAAAATGCGGCTGTTTATTAATAAATGATAATGACTTGCAACGCGCTGGTAGTTATAAAAGTCCACTGCAAAATAAATTTTTGTTGACTCTTTTTGCTCATCTGGCAAAATGGCCGCATAAATATTTTAAAATGTCCTTAAACAAGGTCGGTAAAAAAATGGATAATAATGTGGGTATGATCGCCTGGGAAGTCACGCGCAGATGTAATTTAAACTGCGTTCATTGCCGCGCCGCGGCCAATTGCGGACCGTATCCGGGCGAACTTACTACCGAACAATGTTTAGGACTAATTGACGAAATTGCCGCTTTTGCCAAACCCGTTATTATTCTGACCGGTGGCGAGCCGCTGATGCGGCCGGATATTTTTGAAATTGCAACGTATGGCACAAAAAAAGATTTGCGCATGGTACTGGCAACAAACGGCGTACTGGTGGATGAAAAAGTCTCGCAAAAAATGATAGATAGCGGCATTCAGCGTGTAAGTATCAGCATTGATGGGAAAGACGCCGAAAGCCATGACGCTTTTCGCGCCGAGCAGGGCGCTTTCGCCGGAGCGATGCGCGGCATTGAGGCGCTGAAAGCCGTGGGAATGGAATTCCAGATCAACACAACTATTACCACAGCAAATCTGCGGCAAATTGAAGAGATACAAGATTTAGCCATAAGTTTGGGGGCTGCCGCTCATCACATTTTCCTGCTTGTACCTACAGGACGCGGAAGAGATTTGGCTGAACAAACCATTACCGCCGCCAACTATGAAGAAACGCTGATGTGGTTTCACAAGCAGAGCTTCACTTGCCCTATCCAACTCAAAGCAACCTGCGCGCCGCATTATTTCCGCATAACGCGCCAACAAAAAAATAAAGGCGTGCAACCGGTCAAAAAAGCCGGCGGCCATTTTCATGAATCAACGCGCGGCTGCCTGGGCGGCATCACTTTCTGTTTTATTTCCCATGTAGGCCAAGTGCAGCCCTGCGGTTATCTGGAGTTGGATTGCGGCAATGTGTTGAAAAAGAGTTTCGCCGAGATATGGGAAAATTCAGAAGTTTTTCGCGACTTGCGTGATTACAGTAAATATAAAGGAAAATGCGGGCGCTGTGAATTTATTAAAGTGTGCGGCGGCTGCCGGGCCCGCGCCTATGAAGCCACCGGCGATTATCTGGCCGAGGAGCCGTTGTGTTTGTATGAGCCGAAAAAATTATAGTATTTTTACGTCATTCCGGCGAAGGCCGGAATCCAGACCTCGTTTTGGCAAAAGCCGGGACCAAGAAATAAAATATGATTAATCAGCCGGCTGTATATATTCTGGCAAGCAAGAAAAACGGCACTCTTTACACCGGAGTCACTTCCGATTTGGTAAAAAGAATATGGGAACATAAAAATGATTTAGCTCAGGGATTCACAAAAAGATACAAAGTGCATAATCTGGTATGGTATGAGCTGCATGGCAACATGGACAAAGCTATTGAACGGGAAAAGAACATTAAAGAATGGAAGAGAGCCTGGAAAGTTAAACTTATTGAAAAAGATAATCCGGATTGGAATGATTTATATAATTCGATTTTATAACTGGATACCGGCCTACGTCGGTATGACAAAATCGTGACAATTTATGGACGAAATAGACAAAAAAATGCTCAATATTCTGCAAAAGGAATTTCCGCTAACTGAACAACCTTTTGCCATAGTCGCAGAAAAATGCGGCATCAGTGAAGAGGAAACGCTGGCACGCGTTCAGAAAATGAAAGACGAAGGTATCATCCGCCGTATCGGCGCTGTTTTTGACGGAGCAAAGCTGGGCCGCGTCAGTACTCTTTGCGCCGCGCGTGTGCCGGAGGACAAAATCGAATTATTTGTTAAAACAGTAAACACCAACAAAAACGTTACGCATAATTATCGGCGCGACGATGAATACAATATCTGGTTCACCGTCAGCGCGGCAAGCGCTAAAGAACTGGAATCTTTTTTTGATGAAATAAAAGAAAAAACCGGCGTGACTGATATTTTAGATATGCGCGCGGTTAAAACTTTTAAAATCAACGCATCTTTTGACCTTTAAAAATAAGCGTCACTTCAACCTTGAAATTACAACGTTTTTGTTCTCTTGCCCAACAAAAAAACATCCTATTGACGCCAAAGGCGATTCATGAGAAATGTTCAGTATAATTTTTAAGCTCACGCTTAAGAAATCTTTTTTAAGGAGGTAGGGAAATATGGAAGTAAAAGAAATTGAGTTTGCTGAAATTCCCCAGAAAGCCTTAAATATCTTAACAAAACCCGTGGAATTCTTTAAATCTATGCACAAATCCGGCGGATTTCTGGAACCCGTTATTTTCGCAATCATTATGGGCATTGTCGCCGGCATCATACACGCCATTATCAACATCCTCGGGTTAAGCTATGTAAGCCGGGGACTTTTAGACAGCATGGGGCTTATTATTTTCATTCCCCTTGTTGTCATTATCTTCAGTTTCATCGGCGCCGCCATAATGTATTTGATTTGGAAACTGATGGGTTCGCAGGAAAACTATGAAACATCATATAGATGCGTTGCTTACCTGATGGTTTTAGCACCGATTGCCGCGATATTGGGGGTTATCCCTTACGCGGGCACAATTTTAAACGCTCTTTTGGGACTTTTCTTTATTGTTATGGCGAGCATTTATGTTCATAACATTGAAGCAAAAAAAGCGTGGCTGGTTTTCGGAATCCTTTTCGCGCTTCTGATCTTAATTCAGATAAGAGGCGAGTATAAAGCTCGTAACTTCTCCTCTTCCGCAGAAGAAGTAAGAAAAAAAATGGAAGAACTAAACAAGCAATATCAGCAGCAGCTCGATGAAGCTAGAAATCAGGCTGAACGTTACAGATAAAAATATGAATTAGTTTGAAAGCAGGCTCACCCTGAAGGATTTACCAAGTCAGGGTGAGCTTATCTTTCTTTATAAATTGTAAATCATGACCGAAAAAAATCAAATTCCGCTGGTCGCCCTGGTGGATGGCAGCAACTATCTCTACCGCGCCTTCTACGCCATCCCCGCACTGACTAATTCCAAGGGGTTTCCCACTAACGCTATCTACGGCTTTACCAATATGCTGCTTAAGCTTCTGCGCGATATCAGACCTGATTATATTGTTGTCGCCTTTGACGTGAAAGGCCCCACAACTCGTCACGAAGAATTCACTGATTACAAAGCCACGCGCAAACCCATGCCTGATGATTTAAGCCCGCAGATACCTTTTATCAAAGATATCATCCGCGGCTTTTCCATCCCCGTAATCGAAAAACAGGGCACGGAAGCGGACGACATCATCGGCGTTCTTTCCGAAAAGGCAAGCGCTAAAGGCTGGCGCACGGTGATCGTTTCCGGCGACAAGGATTTAATGCAGCTGGTGAATGAAAACGTCACCATGGTCGATACGATGAAAGATAAAACGTATGACGTAGCAGCGGTAAAAGAGCGCTTTGGCGTAGGACCTGATAAAGTGGTGGATATTTTAGGACTCATGGGCGACACGTCGGATAACATCCCCGGCGTTCCCGGCGTCGGCCCCAAAACAGCGCAAAGACTGATTGAGGAATACGGCTCGCTCGAAGCAGTTATTGAAAACGCGGATAATCTACGCAACGTAAAACTGCGCGAAAGCTTTAAAAAATACGCTGAGCAGGCCAGGCTCAGCCGCCAGCTCGCGCTTATCCGTAAAGATACAGAAATTGATTTTGACTTTAACGACGCGGCGCGCAAAGAACCGGACAAAGAACTATTAGCCAAACTTTTCAGTGAATTTGAATTTTCAACACTGCTCGCCGAAATCAAAAAGGGAAGGCCCGCGGCAGCGAAAGAGTGTGCGATTATCGTAAATGAGCAGGCGCTGGCTTTATTCATTGAAAAAGCGCGGCAAAATAAAAACTTTGCCTGTGAATTCATCCGGGAAACAAATCAGCCGGCAACTTTGCTGGGTATAGCCTTAGCCGTGGAGAGCGAGTCTTTTTATCTGCCCGTGAAGCACAGTAACCTTAAGAAGCAGCTCAATGAAAAACAGGTTCTTACCGCGCTGGCTCCTCTTTTTACAAATGACAAGATTAAAAAATATTTTCATGATTTAAAAACCGCACTTGTCGCGCAGGCGGATTTGAATGTCCAAAATGCCGACGATACCGCCTTAATGGCCTATCTGCTCAACCCCGCCAAGCATTCGTATGAGCTTGCGGAAGTCGCCTGGGAATATTTGCATGAACAGCTACCCTCAGCGCAGGAAATCGCCGGAGGAAAAAATAATCTTTTAGCCGAAGCGGATATCGATAAAACGGCCGCGCACGTGGCCGGACGCGCCGCCGCCATATTCAAATTGGAAAAAATTCTCGCGGGCAAACTCAAGGAAATCCAGGCGGACGAACTCTACACAAAAGTGGAAATGCCTCTTTTACATGTTCTTGCCTCGATGGAAAAAAAGGGCGTGCTCATCGACACAAATATTTTAAAACAAATGTCGGAAGAGCTGGGGCAATTACTTTCGCTTTCCGAAGAAAAGATTTATAAACTGTCCGGAGAAAAGTTCAACATCAATTCTCCCAAACAACTGCAGGTAATTCTTTTTGATAAACTAAAACTTCCCACCGGCAGAAAAACAAAAGAAGGATATTCCACGGACGTGGAGGTTCTCTCTTATCTGGCGCAAAGCCACGAACTGCCCGCCGAAATTCTGGCCTATCGCAGTATGGCCAAATTAAAATCAACTTATGTGGACGCGCTGCCCGCGCTAATTGACGCGCAAACCGGCCGTATTCACACTTCTTATAACCAGACGGCAACGGCAACCGGAAGACTATCGAGCTCCAATCCCAATTTGCAGAACATTCCCATCCGCACGCTGGAGGGGAAAAGAATCCGCCAGGCTTTCATCGCGGCGCCCGGATGCGAACTTATCTCCGCCGATTATTCACAAATTGAGCTTCGCGTATTGGCGCATTTATCCGAGGATAAAACTCTCATTGAAGCATTTAAAGCGGATGAAGATATTCACGCGCGGACGGCAGCCGATGTTTTCGGCGTGTTTTCGGAAATGGTCAACGACGATATGCGCCGTCAGGCCAAGGTGATCAACTTTGGCATCCTTTACGGCATGAGCGCGTTTGGCCTGGCTAAAGAGCTGGGCGTTTCGCAAAAAATCGCGCAGGCCTACATTGACGGATACTTCGACCGCTACAAAAAAGTGCGCGCGTATCTTGATGCTGTTTTAGAGAAAGCAAAATGTGACGGTTATATCTGCACGCTTTTAAACCGCCGCCGCTACCTGCCGGAACTCAAAAGCAAGATTCCTTCGGTGCGTCAGTTTGCCGAACGCACGGCCATCAACACCCCCATCCAGGGCACCGCCGCGGATTTGATTAAAGTGGCAATGGTAAACATCGAGCATCTGTTACTAGAGAAAAAGTTCGAAGCGCGTCTGATCATGCAGGTGCATGACGAGCTGGTGCTGGAAGCGCCCGTAAAAGAAAAAGAAGAAGTCACGGCACTGGTTAAAAAAGAAATGGAAGAAGTAATCAAACTTAAAGTGCCGCTGAAAGTGGAAATTGCCGCGGGCTATAACTGGGATGAAGCGCACTGAAAAATTTTTAAAAAATAGTTATTATAATTATATCAGGGGGAAGAATTAATGATTAAAGTAACAGAAGAAATTAAAGAAAGCATGAAAAGCACAAAGATCGTGTATCTATCAACCGCGACAAAGGATGGCGTTCCCAACGTTGTACCTATCGGAATGGTTAAGTTCCTGGACGATGAGACGTTACTCATTTCAGACCAGTATTTTGACAAAACGCTCAAAAATCTGAAAGAAAATCCTAAAATAGCATTGGCTTGGTGGGGGGAGAAAGACGGTTTTCAGCTCAAAGCCGATATTACAATTCACACAGACGACGAGATCTTTAGAAAAAATGTTGAGTGGGTCCACCGTATAAAAGATACATTGAATCCAAAGTCCGCTATTGTGGGGAAAATCACGGGAGTGTATATTGTTAAAGGCGGTCCAGACACCGGGAAGAAAATTCTTTAAGAGAAATAAAAATTTATATGGCAGACGAAGAAGAAATAAAAAAAGAAATGCTTGACCTCCTTATGGAAAAGATAACGGGTGGTCTTTCAGAAAAAGCTTATGATTACGGCTATAATCCGAGAAATTACGGAAGCTTAGATAGTCCTGACGGCTACGCGAAAATCACCGGTCCCTGCGGGGACACGATGGAAATGTTTCTGAAGATCAACAATGACAAGATTGATGATATTACCTACACGACGGACGGATGTGTGACCTCCCACGCCGCAGGCACAGCTGCCACGGTTATGGCGAAAGGCAAACCGGTCAGGGAGTGTATCAAAATCAATCAAAGCGCCATCCTGGAACATCTGGACGGTCTGCCAGAAGATTCAGAGCATTGCGCCCTGCTGGTCGCTAAAACATTTCATAGCGCGCTGCGAAATTACGCTGTTGGAAAGAAACGATAAACGACATCGTGCATCATAAAGATCATGACTAAAAACTCCCGGCTTTTTATCATTCAATGGTTTGACCAATACGTGAACCGGTACCGCAACACGGACGGCGTTTTGCCCGCCGCGTTGGAGCTCAAGTATCTCCATAGCCGGCGTGTTGCCGAAAATGCGCGAATAATCGCGGAAGAGATAGACCTTTCACAAGCGGAAATTATTCTTGCCGAAGGATGCGGTCTGGTACATGATATTGGACGTTTTCCTCAATATGCCCGCTATGGCTCTTTCCATGACGCCGACACGGTGGATCATGGCATGGAAGGTCGCAAAACGCTGGAGGCTGAGAAAATGCCCTCGCTGCTCGGCTCAGAAGATTGGAAGCAAATGGCCTGCGCTGTGGAATATCATAACCGGAAAGCATCGGACATTCCCGCAAATCTTAGCGGCGCGGCAGGTCTCACTTTGAGACTGGTACGGGACGCCGATAAACTCGATATTATGGATTTGGTTTTGCAATCGGTTACCCGCGACGGCTTCACTGCGCTTCCCGACATGTTGCCCCACATTCGCCTTGAACAAGAATTAACACCCGGAGTTATTGAAACCGTCATAAAAACAAAAACAATTTCCATCAGCAATTTGTCTACCGTAGCGGATTTTATGGTTATGCTTGCTTCCTGGTTTTACGATCTCAACTATGCTCCCACCAGAAAGCTGGCTGGCCAACGAAAGATCATTCAACGAATTGAGCAAGAACTACCAGACACGAAGGCCGTCCGAGAGCTTCTTGAAGATATTAAGAAACAAAGTGGTTCTGTAGTCATTGAAAAAAGAAAAGCAAGAAGTAATCAAACTTAAAGTGCCGCTAAAAGTGGAAATTGCCGCAGGCGATAACTGGGATGAAGCGCATTAATGGCTGTTGAAAAAACAAAAACAACCTCCGTAATATTATTTGTTTTAAAGTTGATCCCCAGATTTGCGCGCAAAGCAATATTCATAAGTTTATTCACTATATTCTATCACCTCGACTCACGTCGCCGCTTAATCGCGTTGCATAATCTGCAACGCTCCTTCCCGGAAAAAAATTACAGGGAAATTATCAAAATCGCCAAAGGAACGTATCGACACTTCGCTATTGTCGGCGCGGAATTTCCGGACATGCCCTCGATTACCAAAGAAAAAGCGCACAAATGGGTAGACGTGGAAGGTTATGAAAATTACCTGACGGCCAACGCCAAGGGAAAAGGCATCCTTTCCATAGTCGCGCATTTCGGAAACTGGGAATTATTGCCGGTAGGCATCCCGATTTACGCCAGACCGATCCATATTGTTTACCGGCCGCTGGATAATAAAATTATCGATAATATAGTTGAATATGTGCGCACCATGCGGGGAAACAGTTTGATTCCCAAAGGCGGCTCGGGAAGAAAAATTATGGAGTTGTTGAAACAGAATCAAATTATCGGCATTCTCAGCGATCAGAATGTTGACACGTATGAAGGTGTTTTTGTTGATTTCTTCGGCCGGCCTGCCTGCACGGGGGTGGGACTTGCCGTGATGGCCATGCGTTCCGGAGCACCGGTAATTGCCATTTTCCCCGCCCGGCAAAAATCGGGAAGATATAAGGTTATCGTAAAACCTCCCATAGAAGCCGTCCGCACGAGCAATTACGAAGCGGATCTGGTTTTCAACACTCAACGTTTCACAAAAATTATCGAAGATATTGTGCGCGAATACCCAGAACAATGGTTCTGGTTCCACCAACGCTGGAAAACAAAAATGCACCAGAAAAAACAGTGAAGCAGTTTGATACAAGATCAGCGTGACCACATTATACCCGACAGGATATTTATACAGATCTGTATAATATACCAAGTACAAAAGCAGAAAAAAGGTTGATTGTTGTTTTATATTAAGATATTAAGACCGAAATGATCACTTTTAACATAGGGGTTTATACAGCAAATTTGCTGTGTTTGCTATATTAGCATAGATCTATATAAATAATGTTATAAAACTTAAGTTGGTAGTTTTATATGAGAGAAAACATACCAAAGAAAATAAGATTTGAAGTTTTCAAACGTGACAGCTTTAAATGTCAATATTGTGGTGCAGCAGCTCCTGAAGTATTATTGCACATTGACCACATAAAACCTGTTTCAGAAGGTGGTTCCAATGATATTACTAATTTAGTCACTGCTTGTAGCAAATGTAATTTAGGTAAAAGTAATGTTCCTCTTGATGATAAAACATTTGTCATGAAATCAAGGAACCAATTAGAGGAATTAAGTGAACGCAGAGAACAACTTGAGATGATGATGCAATGGCACGAAAGTCTTCAAGATATAAAGAATCAATTGATTGAAAATATTTCCACTTACTGGGAAAGCCTAGCTAAAGGTTATTCAATTAATGAAAATGGTTTAAAAATAATTAAAAAACTTTCGCGTGAGTATACATATGATGAAATTACTACAGCAATGGATATTGCAGCTGAACAATATTTGAAATTTGATAAAGATGGAAATTGCACCGATGAATCTTGGAATATTGCATTTAATAAAATAAACCGTATATGTGGAACAAGAAGATTAACTAAAGATAAACCTGAGATGAAAGACTTGTTTTATATAAGGGGAATTCTTAAAAATAAAATCAGAGGCCACTTTGATGGTTCATTAGCACTAAGCCTTTTAAAAAATGCTTATGACAATGGAGTCACGTTAGAGGAATTGAGAAGGATTGCATTAGAGTCAAATTATTGGGATGATTTCGAGGAGGCTTTAAATAGGTAATATTAAAACGCTTTATAACAATGGCATCAAACCGACCAGCTATTACAGTGCTGATATTCGGGTTTTCAGAACATTCAAGTTATATTAACAAAATAAATTTAATCAATAGTTTCCGCTGGTGGCTTATGCCAAGGTCGTTATCAGTTAGCCACTTTCCTACCCAGCTCAAACGCCTGTTTCTTAGCATTTTCGTCTTTGCTGATTTCTCCCTTGTCCGTTGCGGAGGCCATAACGACTCCAATCCAATTTAGTTTGGTCATGTCAGCTGTTGATTTAAAACTGTGTACGATGGGATCAGCAGTATGCGGGTTGGGATCGCCGCACACGGTAATGAGTCCAATCCGCTTGCCTTTCATTTTCGGATAATAAGCTTTCTGCCAGCGCCACTCGGCATCAAAGATAGCTGTCCACCTATCGAGATACGCTTTCATCTGCGCGGTCATCGACCAGAAATAAACCGGGCAGCTGTGAATAATGGCATCGGCTTCCAGAATTTTTTTATGGATTTCGGGCATGTCGTCTTTAAGTACACAGATTCCTGTTTCGTTGCACTTTTTGCAGTCATGACATCCGGATATTTTCAGTTTATTCAGAATAATTTTTTCCACATCAGCACCGGCGTCTTTAGCGCCAGTCAAAGCCTCATCCAGAAGTATATCACTGTTTCCGCCGACTCGCGGACTTCCCATAATTCCCAATACTTTCATATTTATACTCCTCGCCAGTCAGAACTATTACTACAAATCTTTTTTCATCTGGTCAAATTCTTCTTTAGTAATCTCCCCTTTTACATAACGCCTCTTTATGATGTCCATTGGCGTATCCTGCGCCTGTCCGATAACCTTCTTTGCCTTTACGGTCTGTATGATAAAATAAATCGCCGCGCCAAGAACGATTAAAAATATGCCCCACATAAAGACGCCGCGATACCCGAAACCATAGCCGCCCATCATGCCCGGCCCCATACCATAACCGCGACCGAATCCCCTTCTCATACCGAATCCGTAACCATGCCCTACGCGCGAGGCATGCTCGAACATCGTTAAATGAATCCGGCTTTGAATAAGGGCAGTGTCTAATATTTCCGCGCTATCACGATCTTCCGCGTTTTTGACCAGCCATTCGTAACGAGGCAGCAAATCCTTTTCCATCTTTACACTTAGTTCATAAGCTTCCGTCAAAGTTTTTGTTTGCACAACGGGATTTGTTTTCCCGTTAGCATTTAAGCCATAAGCCGCAAACAATTGTTCAATCCATTGCACATGAAATTCCTCCTGTGGAATAACCATTATGTACGGCATGTGAGCATTGAATTTTTCCTGGTCGGCCTCATATTGAGTCAACGAATCTTTTTCCATAACCAATATTTCCCGCAGTTTCTCCACCCATTGACTATTTTTCGGCGCCGGTAATTTATCCGGAACATCCACCCATCCGCCAGGACCCATACCATAACCACCCATCATTCCCCGTCCCATACCATAACCATAGCCCGGCTGGCTGTGCGCAATAATAGAATAAACGGCCAATAATCCCATCACCATCAAAACGATAAATAATGATTTTTTCATGACCCTCTTCTCCTTCCTCTTAATATTTATTTTTAATTAACGCACTCTGCCATAAGAAATTCATGACAACTGCAACCTTACACTGCAGACAAGAAACGCTCAAGAAATAGAATGATATTATTGCCTAAAATACTTAATCAATTAATATAAAATAGCAATATCAATATTATTGTAAAGCTATAATATGTTAAATTTATTGAGTAAAATTAAGGTCACCTCCACGCACAATAAAAAATACCTCTAAATGGACATAGCAGCATAGTCTTTATATTTAAAATTTAGCCTACATTGCCAATAAGCTTTTAATATAAAAACTAAAGAAGTATACTTTTAAATATGCTAAAGCTTAGCATCAATCATCGAGTTTATTTACATTATTAATCGGTAACGCCCATGAATAAAATATTAATCCTATTCGCCCATCCGCGGTTTGAAAAGTCCAAAACCAATCGCGCCCTGCTTAAAAATATCAAGCAAGTGGCGGGGGTTACGCTGTACGATTTGTACGAAGAATATCCCGATTTTAATATCGATATTGAGCGCGAAAAAGAATTGCTGCTGGCGCACGAGATTATCATCTGGCATCATCCATTGTACATGTATAGCGCGCCGGCCCTGCTCAAACAATGGATGGATCTGGTGCTGGAACACGGCTGGGCGCATGGCAGCCACGGCAACAATCTCAAAGATAAAATCATCTTCAACACGTTGACCATCGGCGGCACTAAAGAAGCCTACGCGCCAAACGGCCACAATAGATTCACCATCCGTGAATTTCTTATACCTTTTGAGCAAACGGCTAACCTGTGCAAAATGATTTATCTGCCGCCTTTTGCCGTCCACGGTACGCATCTTTTAACCGAAAAAGATCTCAACGAGTACGCCCGCCTTTATCAAACGCTTTTAGAAAAGCTTGCCCAAGGTAACTTTGATATCAGAATTACTCGAAAATATTCTTACCTCAACGATTGGCTGGCTAAAGAAACGGGGGCAACTTTATGAGCGCCACATTCTTACATGACGCGTTAATTTATCTGGCTGCTGCCGTAATTTTTGTCCCCATCGCCAAAAGGCTGGGGATGGGCTCTGTTTTAGGATATCTTATAGGTGGCATCATCATCGGGCCTTTTTTCCTTGGCTTTATCGGCGAAGAAGGTAAAGACATTATGCACTTTGCCGAATTCGGCGTGGTGATGATGCTTTTTTTAATCGGTTTGGAATTGGACCCGTCCGCTTTCTGGCGGATGCGCAAACTTATTTTCGGCACGGGCATAATGCAGATGGGCGCGACAACTCTTTTGTGTTTTGCCGTTTTATTTTTAATTGGATTTACCTGGCAAGCGGCACTTGCCTGCGGCTTGGCACTTTCGATGTCTTCCACAGCGATCGTCATGCAAACATTGCGCGAAAAGGGACTTGTCAAAACGCAATCGGGTCGGAGTTCTTTTGCCGTTCTTTTGTTTCAGGATATCGCGGTAATCCCGATTTTAGCGCTTTTGCCGCTTCTGGCTGTATCCGGAGCTCATACCTCTTCGGCCGGACACTCATCTTTTATGGAAGGACTGCCCGGGTGGGCACAAACACTTGTTTTACTCGCCGCCGCAAATGCGGTTGTATTGGCTGGCCGTTTTCTATTCGTGCCTTTCCTGCGTTTCATCGCCCGTATCCGCCTGAGAGAATTATTTACAGCGGCGGCACTGTTAATCGTCATAGCTACAGCAGACCTTATGACCATAGTGGGTTTAAGCCCCGCGCTGGGAACATTTCTGGCCGGCGTGGTTTTAGCTAACAGTGAATTCCGCCACGAGTTGGAAAGCGATATTGAACCATTCAAGGGAGTTCTTCTTGGTTTGTTTTTTATTGCCGTCGGCGCTTCCATAAACTTTAAGCTCATTATCGCGAATCCATTAACGGTTGCCATTTTAGTTTCTAGTCTCATGGCAATTAAAGCAATGGTTCTTTTCACTACCGGTAAATTCTCACGCTTGAGTTTTGATCAGAATATGATTTTCACACTCGGCCTGTCGCAGGTTGGTGAATTCGCTTTTGTTTTGTTCGCTTTTATATCCCAGTTGAAAATTCTTTCCGCGCACTGGACAGATATGATGATGGGCGCAACCGCCATCAGCATGACCGTGACGCCGCTTCTTTTGCTGGCCAATGAACGACTTATCCTGCCCAGATTCGGAACAAAGGAATCCGCAGAAGAAAAAGAAGCAGATGCCATTGACGCACGCCACAAGGTAATTATCGCGGGCTTCGGTCACTTTGGCAGCACCATCGGCCGATTTCTCCGCGCCAACGGCGTTAACGCGGTTATTCTGGATAACGATTCGGACCGGGTCGATGTTTTAAGAAAAACGGGATTTAAAGTCTATTACGGCGATGCCACGCGTTTGGATATCCTAAAATGCGCCGGGGCTGATGAGGCGAAGATACTTGTTGCCGCCATTGATTCTCCGGAAATTAATTTAGCTCTTGTTGATACAATCAAAAAGGAATTCCCTCATTTGACCGTTATGATGCGCGCAAAAAATAGAATGGACGCCTACGAACTGATTGACGCGGGCGTGGATAATATTTACCGTGAATCGCTCGACACGTCCGTGCGCCTCGGCGTCGACGCGCTGATCGCGCTTGGTTTCCGTAAATACAGCGCCACTCGCGCAGGGCAAAACTTCATCAAATATGACGAAACAGCATTAAAAAAATTAGCGGTTCATCGCCACGACCAGGAAGCTTATATCTTCAACACTCGTGAGCAGATTGAGATCCAGGAACAACTGCTGACCAGTGACCGCGAGGCAAACCCTACCCTTAGTGATCACGCCTGGGACAGCGAATTATTTGTTGAAAAATCTTCCCGTAATGAACCAAAAGAGTAATGGATAATAATGAAAAATATGGTATCAGCACATTTGCTCGGATACCATATTTTTCTAAAAACATTCTTTTGAAAATCTTATTTAACAATCAAATAGGGAAGAAAATACACTGTTATAATAACTATGCTTATAATCACCGAACCACTGATATAATACATCAATTTTCGGGAATCCCATTTCGCGCCAACTTCATAAATTGAAAAAACCGCCCCCAGAACAACAAAAATAAAAAGAAGCATTACGGCGTGCGTTGTCCAGTGATGTCCCAGTGCCGCTTTCATAACATTCATCACAGAGCTGCTGACTTCCTTCACAACCAGGATAACCGCGTTGAGCAGATTCGTCACAACTAGCGAAAGGCCAAAACCCAATGAATATTTATTCATATTTGTTTTATTTTTTATAACCGCCGTTTGAATATTTTTATTTTTCTTTATATTTGTTTTTTTCATGGCTTCACCCCCTCAATCCTATCGTTACGCCCTTGCTAATGATGCCGCCGGCGCCTTCCATGAAAATACCGATCAAAATAATCATCGCGCAAATTGCCAAAACCAGGTTTTTATTCTTCCTGTTGGTCAGGGGAATATTTTTATAAACCGCTATCGGCAGATAAATGCCCAACAACAACATGGCGAAAAAGATATGCTCTTTTACTTCCATGAAAAAATTATGAGCCCAGGGCCAGGCGCCAGCTTTTATAATATCTCTTTCGGCCCCATAATAGGTAACATACCAGTAACCACCAATGAGAAAAGAGATTACAATCAGCACAGCAACAGCCAGGCTCAGCATTTTAATTCTCTGGTAATTTTTCCCACTGGCATTCAAGACATCCATGAACAAGGCAACAGCGCAAAGGATGCCCAAAACACCGAACAGCACATGCGACATCATAAATCCCTGATTCAGCATTTTTTCTCCTTTCATGAATACTTAAGTTAGGGTTGGCTGTTTTGGTTAAAGTTTAAAATAAAATGCCGCGGCTTAGACACCGCACCGCTCTTATAAGAGCAAACATGTTTCGGAGTGATTCGAATAAGGTGAGTATATAAAGAACTGCCTGCTTCTGTCAACACGATAAAATTACAGCATATCAGATGCTTACTGATCAATTGCGTAATTATCAAAAAAATATTTTCCGGGCAAATAATCTGGTTTTAATTTTGAATACTTATTCTTTTAAAAAAAAGAAGCGCTTCATTGTCAAATATGCTAAAAAGTTTTCAGTAAAATAAATTGTTATTAAAGGACATCTCGTGCAAATTCTCGCTGGTCTTAAAGTAATCGACGTCACGCAGTTTATTTCCGGTTCACGCTGCACGCAGCTTTTGGCCGATATGGGCGCGGAGGTGGTTAAAGTAGAACCGCCCGAAGGCGACACGCTGAGAATTAATTTTCAGCTGATGCCCGGCGCGGAGCGCTGTTACTCCGTTTTAAA
This sequence comes from Syntrophaceae bacterium, assembly GCA_016928765.1. Lineage (GTDB taxonomy): Bacteria > Desulfobacterota > Syntrophia > Syntrophales > Smithellaceae > UBA4810. Next base: position 11,167 of record JAFGKC010000148.1, on the reverse strand, counting down.
CCGCAACAAGTACGGCATCGCCGTCAACTGGCAGGAAAAGGAAGGACAGGATGTAATGCTACGGCTTGCCGCGCAGGCGGATATCTTTGTGCAAAACTTAATCCCCGGCACGCTGGAACGAAACGGCCTGGGCTATGATGATTTAAAAAAATTAAAAAATGATATCATCTACACTCAAATTTCCGGGTTTGGCTCTACAGGCGTCAATCCTGAAAGAGCCGCTTTCGATATCATCGCGCAGGCGACGGGTGGTCAGTTCTGGAATGATCAGGAAACATACCTTATGCCAGCTAATTACTGGGGAGATTTGATGAGCGGCGCCTACGCGGCTAACGCTATCTTACTGGCGTTTATTCACAGAATGAAAACCGGGCATGGCCAACATATAGATTTATCTATGCAAGACGTTATGTACTTCAACAATTACCGCGCCTTGATGGACAAAGCGCTGGGAGAAGTAGCGAAGGACATCGAAAAAAAGTTGGGCAGAAAACCAGAGGAGGTTATGAACTCTTCCGACCGGATGCCTTTCTACGGTTTTTTTAAATCTAAAGACGGTAAAGTGGCCATTGTTTCCGTAACCGCGCGCCAGTGGAAAACCCTTTCAGATGTAGTCGGGAGACCGGAAATGGTTACTGATCCGAAATTCAATAATATTATTTCTCAAATCCACAATCACGAAGAAGCGGTCGCGCTTATCGAAGAGTGGACTTCGCTTCACACATCGCAGGAAATAATAAATATTCTGGAGAGCAAAAAAATCCCCTGCGGTATAGCCTACACCAACGAACAGGTAAATCATGATGAAAATCTGAAGGCGCGAGGAATGTTCCAGAAAGTATATCACCAAGAATTTGGCGACATCGACATCCCCGGCGTCCCTTACAAATTTTCTGAAGCCCATGGAAGCATACGCCTGCCCGCGCCGTCTTTAGGCGAACACAGCAGGTTTATCCTCGAAGAATGGCTCAGTTACACGCCCAGTGAAGTAGATAAACTATACAAAGATAAAATTATCATCTAAGAATCAGTAAAACTCTTTTTGTAAAATATCTTTGAATTTTCTGAAAATATGACGGTCTGATAAAATTGAGTTATGGTCACAATCGAAACCGAGAGTTTCTTTGGCATCTGAAACCGCCCGATCATCCAAAGCCCGGCCTTCACAAACCATGTCGTTTTTTCCGTAGAAAAGATAATAACGGATATTCCGCGGCAGTTTGGCGTTCATGGTACGCCGGATAAAAACACTCTGCGCGCCTATATCCATCCAGCTTGGTAGGCTTTTGTGCTGATACTTCTGTGAGGCATCCGCCATTTCAAAACCGGACCACGGTGTGGCCAGGGTTATATAAACCTTGATGAAATTATTTTGTTTATCGAATTTATACGTCGTTAAAAGAGACCGCGTAACCAGCCCCCCGAGACTGTGGGCGACTATGCACATATTCTTAAACCCGTGCTTTGCGTGCAGTTCCATTAACTCATCGTAAAGAAGCTGTGAAGACAAAGAAAGATGAATGCCCGCTGGATAATAAAAAAACCATTGCTGATAACGACTACGGTCGAGACGCATAAGAAAATAAACCCAGTTTTGGGGGCTGCCTTCCGCGCCGTGCACAAAAAGGACAGGGATTTTTTTAGGGTCATATTCTTCCATAAAATAGATACGCGCGCCAAAAGCCTTCATGAAAGCGGTGGGATTCCACCAGCCGGCTGAACCATTTTGCAAAGAAAATTTTTCGTCATAAATTTTTGATACCTGCCCGCTGTATGTCAGTTGATTTCTCGCCTGCTTTTCATCAATGCTTATTTGCCGTGGAAAAACAATTTTATCTGAATTTTTTTGCGCCGCGTAAATCACCACGTCTTTGATCAAGCCTTCCTTACGCAAGGTTATTTCCCGGGGAGATGAAAGCGAGCCATAAACACCGGAAACTTCGTCCTCTGTGTAAAAACCGTCATTGTTAAAATCGGTCAATGTGTAAAGGTGATATTTCCCTTCAGATAAATAAAGCATGAAGGGGCTCGTACTGTTGAGAAGAATATAATCGTTTAATTCGCCTTCGTTACTCGTCAGGGGATAAGCGATAAGCAGGTTAGGCTTTTTAACCACATCGGGGCTAATAACTTTGCCTTTAATGACCGCGCAATTATAGGTGAGATTTTGTTCTCCACCATAAAAATAAGAACGCGTAGCCGTATTATCTTCACGGCTCATGCTTAGATAACTACAGCCGGCAATAAATGCTGTAAGGCAAAACGCCAAAGCAAAGAAAATGATACTGAGATAGCCTTTTAGCCTGTTCATCGTTTTTTCATTATCCTGATCAGGTAATTTACGATTTCCGTATAGTTATTATCCCGGGCTACGGCAAGTGCCGTCTTACCTTTATTATTTTTATAAAACACATTCGCCCTTTTAGAAACAAGCAATTCCACTATTGCTTTATCGCCATTAGCCGCGGCAATAATTAGCGGCGTGTCGCCTTTTTTATTTTTTATATTGGGATTTGCTCTTTTGGCCAGCAACAACAAAACAGCGTCATAGTAACGCAGGTTCGCCGCAAGGTGCAATGCCGTTTCACCTTCGGAATTTTGAATATTAATTGTTTTTTTTATATTAACTAAAACGGCAAGACAATCCCATCTATGATCGTAAATTGCCCATTTCAGCGCAGTATATCCATAAGAATCCTGAATGGTTACGTCAGCACCGTTTTCCAACAGAAATTTGACAACTTGCGTGTTTCCCGCGCTCGCGGCAATCATCAACGCGGTTTGTCCTTTTTCATCTTTGCCATTCATATTAATTTTATTAGTTAAAAAATACTCGATTAGCCCATCGTGTCCGTAGCGCGCTGCGTACATTAAACCTGTCCAGCCAAATCGATCACGCGCGTTAATAGAAACGATTTTTTCTTCGACCAACTTCATAACCTGTATTATGTCGCCTTTTGAAGAAGCATCGAAAAATAGTGCCTGGGCATCGTCGGATGAAGCGGGATTATCAGCGCGATACTTCTGTATGTGCGGCGGCGAACAGGCAAAAACAAGAAGCGCGCCCACTAGCAAAAAAATGCTACCAATAAAAATACGCATAGCTAAAAAATCCATTTTCGTTTTTTTTAGTGATTAAGCTAGCATTAATTCTTTATGCGTTCAATATAAGAAAGCATCCGCCAGAGTTTCTGTTTTTTAATTTAATCGATATTTCTTAACTCACGCCGTAGAATTTTTCCTACCGCGCTTTTGGGCAGCTCATTCATCATCTGAATAACTTTCGGCCTCTTGTATGCCGGCATATTTTCTTTACAGAAATTCATTAACTCTTCACAAGAAACAGCGCCTTCCTTTTTAAGCACAACAAAAGCTTTGACGGCCTCGCCGTAAACTGCGTCGGGAATTCCGATAACTCCCGCCTCCAGCACTGCCGGATGCTGATGAAGAATATTTTCTATTTCTTTGGGATAAATATTTTCTCCGCCACGGATAATCAGATCTTTTTTGCGGTCAGTTATATAAAGATATCCGTCTTCATCCATATAACCAACGTCGCCGGTGTGCAGCCAACCGTTTTTCAGGACAGCGGCGGTTTCCTCCGGCTTATTCCAGTAACCTTTCATCACGCAGGGGCCTTTGATAACAATCTCGCCTGTTTGCCCGGCAGGCAATTCTTTGCCCGATTCATCAAAAATTTTTATCGTGTTGCACTTTTGGTAACAGGTGCCTATAGAGCCGTATTTGGGCGGCCTTCGCTGCGCGATATTACCGCAGTTGACTGTGGTTGCCTCGCTCAGTCCGTATCCTTCCCAGATGTCGATACCGTATTTTGCCTTCCATTGACGCGCCACACTAAGCGGCATCGGCGCGGAACCGCAAATGCAGGTTACAAGCGAACTCAAATCATACTTGTGCGCCTGGGGGTGGTTAAGCAGTTGAATATACATGGTGGGCACGCCCCGAAATTCTGTGATTCTATATTTTTCAATACGCTTCATCGCCTCTTCGGCATCCCAGCGGGACATTAACACCAGTTTCCCGCCGGTTAAAAATTCCAGATTCAAGGCAAAAACTCCGTAGCCATGAAACAGCGGGAGTGTTATCAGCGAAACTCTATTGCGTTTGACACCGAAAACTTCGTTTTTCTTCATGGCGGCTTTATCTTGCCCGTCACCGCGATTTTTGATTGTCCCTTTAGATACCACGCCCCAAGCATCCAGCAAAACAGTTTCATAATATCCGGTGACATGCGTGTACCAGTTATAATGAGTCAGCATCACCCCTTTAGGATTTCCTGTCGTGCCGGCCGTGTAAATCAGAACCGCAGTATCATCATTGTCTGTTTCTTCAATGGTCAATTCATCCGATCCCTGTTTGATAAGCTTGCCGTAGGATATCGCGTCGCGAGGAATTTTCTTCCCCGTTAAAATTACACGCGTAAGCTGTGGCGCGTCGCGTCGCGCTTCTCTTATCTGTTCAAGATAATCAGGAGAGCTGATTAAAGCTTTCAACCCAGCGTCCTGATACAAATAGGCAAGCTCATGGACGCGCAGCGAAGGGTTTATCGGAACTAATGTCGCCCCGATTTTAAAAACTGCGAAAAATGCCTGCATAAGCTCCGGGCAATTAAGCAGTTGCACGCCTACCCTGTCGCCTTTTTCCACACCCAGGGATTTGAGCGCGTTGCCCAACCGGTTGGCCGCGATGTTGAGCTGCACGTTGGTATGCCAGCGCCCTTCGTAATTAAAGAATTTATATTCTCCGAATCTTTGAATATTATCCTGCGCCAGTCTGCCTATGTTCATTTCTCACTCCGTCATCTTTAGTATCTTCAGTTAAATATTCTAAACATCGCCTTTAGCATAGCCACAAGATAACTAAATATCAATCTGCGAATCACAGTTTTCGCGTCCTGAATATAATTGCCGCAAAAGCTACAGAACAACAGCTGCCGGATAAATAAGGCGTGTGCTAAACTGTTATAATATTAAATAGATAAGTTCCGGGTTCAAGAAATAAGAAGATTTTCTTGATTTTTTTACTGACAATGCTGTATTGTTTATGACCGCTAGTTCTGTGATTTGTAAATTGTCAGATATTTGCGACCTTTTGTTTCCTGATATAAAATTTAAATTCAGGCAGCGTTTCAAATAGGACAATAATTAAATAATTTGAGGAGTGTGTTATGGCATTAAATCCGTTAGTTGATTCAAGAGATGTAAGGTTTGTACTTTTCGAAATCCTGGAAGCAGACAAGTTAAGTAAATACGAAAAGTTTTCCGGCTTCGACCGTGACACTTACGAGGCCACGCTGGAGCTGGCGGAACAGCTTGCCGTGGAGCAGGTTTATCCGGCGAACGCTGAAGCTGACAAAACCGGCGCAAAATATGACCCCAAAACCAAAACAGTCACCGTTCCTGAAGGCTACAAAGCAGCAATGAACCTTTACAGGGAATCCGGCTTTTCCGGCCTGGGCAACGATCCCGAATGGGGCGGCACAGGCATGCCTGAGGTCGTCTGCCGGGCAATCATGGACTATTTCTCCGCCGCCGCCGTGGCGTTCATTACTTATGATACGCTAAAAGGGGGCGCGTCCAGACTTATCGAAAACTTTGGTTCTGACGAACTGAAAAAAATCTACCTGGAAAAAATGGTATCGGGCCAGTGGGGAGGCACGATGTGCTTAACTGAACCGGGCGCCGGTTCGGACGTCGGCGCGCTAAAAACAAAAGCGGTCAAACAGGCCGACGGAACCTACCTTTTAACCGGCCAGAAAATATTCATCACCGCCGGCGATAACGACATGTTCGAAAACATCATTCATCCGGTACTGGCGCGCATTGAGGGTGATCCTCCCGGCACGCCCGGCATATCGATCTTCATCGTGCCGAAATATCACGTCAAACCCGATGGCAGCTTGGGCGAACGAAACGACATCATGACCTCCGGCATCGAACACAAAATGGGTATCAAGGGTTCCGCTACCTGTTCGCTCAGTTTAGGCGATAACGGCAAGTGCGTGGGCTGGCTTTTAGGCGAAGAACGCCAGGGCATGAAAATTATGTTCCAGATGATGAATGAAGCGCGTCTTGACGTGGCGAACCAGGCATCCGGCTGTTGCAGCGCCGCTTACATGCATTCGATAACTTACGCGAAAAACAGAATTCAGGGTTCAGACCCCGCGGCAAAAGGCGGCGCTCCCGCCCTGATTATCAAACATCCCGATGTAAAAAGAATGCTTTTGTGGATGAAGTCTCAGGTTGAGGCCATGAGAATGCTGACCTTATTGGCCGCTATTTCCGGTGATTTAAGCCATGTGGAACAGGGAGAAAAAGCCAAAGAGGCTAAGGCAATGTTGGATTTCCTGATTCCTCTTTGCAAAGCAGGCAACACCGATCTTGCGTGGCTGGTCACCTCCGAAGCGATGCAAGTTTACGGCGGCTACGGTTACTGCTCGGAATACCCGGTGGAGCAGTTCGCGCGCGACTGTAAAATCCTGGCGATTTACGAAGGCACCAACGGCATTCAGTCCATGGACCTAACCATGCGAAAACTTCTCATGAATCCGGAAATGTACAACTACAGTGTTTTCAAGAAAAAAATCGCCGAGACAATAGAAAAAGCCAAGGGCATTGTGGATGAAAAATATGTGGCCGCTGTCCGCGACGGCGTTACCAAAATGGATGCCACGGTAAAGAAACTGGCCGAGTTGCGCGATCAGAAAAAGATGCTCGATATTCTGGCTATTGCCACACCGCTGCAAAATGCTATGCGCATGCTGGCACACGCCTGGATGCATTTGTGGTCAATGACCGTCACGATACCGAAGCTGAAAGCAATCGCCGGTGATATTGCCGGAGAAAAAGTAGTGAATCTGGTCAAAGACAACATGGAAGCCGCGTTCTACTATGGAAGAGTTTTATCCGCCCGTTTCTATCTGGGTTCAGAATTCAAACATTTCCAAGGCTACCTGGATTATATAACATCTGGCGAGCAGGCGGTGATTGAGGCTTTTGACGAAATATTTACCGGAGCCCTGCCCCAGTAAAATAATTTTCAGCACGTTTAGAAAAAGCCCCCGAAGTAATCTTCGGGGGCTTTTTTGTTTAAAGTTAATCCGCTTTTTTCTATTTAATTATTCCAGAAAAGGCAGAGGTTTTTCCAGGCGATAAACCAAAGCCTGGCAGGAGGCTAAAAGTTTGCCCTTATCATCGACAGCGCGAATATCATAAACAGCAGTTTTTTTTGTTTTGTTGATTTCTTTCGCTTCAGCGGTAAGCTTTGCGCCTTTTGGCGGCGAAGCCAGATAATTTATATTCATATTTAAAGCCACGGACATTGTGCCGTGAGAATTGGAGGCAACTTCAAAAGCCGCGTCGATCAGCGAAAAAATAGCCCCGCCGTGCGCCATGCCAAACATATTTTCCAAGTCGTCAGTAAAAACCATTTCCACTTTGGCGTAGCCTTCATCAACTTTAATAAGTTTCAGGCCTAGTTTTTTAGCAAAAGGCTCCTGCGCTACTTTCTGTAAAATGGCTTTCCTGATTTTTTCATCCATTGAAATTTCCCGCCTCAGGTTATAATCACCAGCGCGATATAAGGAACCAGATTCAGCGTAAGCACAAGTATTTTCATTGCGCCGAGAAAACAATAAAGTATCGAATCGAATGATTTACGGGGGATTTTAAACCACCGGCTGTGCATTTTATAGACCCAGTCACCAGCAAAGCCGCAGATTAAAAACGAGACAATTAATAATCCCCCGTTGATAATCGTGCACCACATAAAAAAATCACGCAGTGTTAAAATGTCCATAACCATCCTCCTTTCTTTTTTTTACCAAAAAATACAAATCACCTTTATTTTTTTAACAATACGTTATTTGAAAGTATTTTAAAAGAAATAATTAGCCGAAACGAAACACTAATAAAAAAGGCTTCCCTTGAGGAAGCCTTTCGTAAATGGTGGGCCGTGCGGGGATTGAACCCGCGGCCAACGGATTAAAAGTCCGCTGCTCTACCGCTGAGCTAACGGCCCACTTAAGTCATTATTTTTGGACGTGCCCTATTAACAGCAACTCCGGCGAGTGTCAAGGAGAAACTGATACGATTTCAATCAGGAAAAGGCTCTGTGGAAAAACTATATCCCGTCTGGCACGAGCGCTTTTTTAAAAAACTAAAGCACCCTTACCGCCACAACACCATCAATAGCCTGGATTTTTTTAACAAGGCCTTCGTCTACGTCGCCTTCCAGATCAATGATATTGTAGGCCAGATTTCCTTTGCTCTTGTTGATCATATTCGCTACGTTAAGCTTATTTTCCGCCAGCATTTTCGTTATCTTCTCAATCATGCCCGGCATATTCTGGTTGGTAATGGTGATTCTTTTTTTGCCGTTTCTGTCGAGATTGCATTCCGGGAAGTTAACCGAGTTTTTGATGTTCCCGTTTTCCAGAAAATCCATTAACTGCAAAGCGGCCATGATAGCGCAGTTTTCCTCGGATTCTTCGGTGGAAGCGCCCAGGTGCGGGATGCCGATAACTTTTTCAGTTTTAATAACTTCTTCATCCGGGAAGTCGGTCACATAGCATCTCACAATGCCTTCAGCAATCGCCTTCTTCAGAGACGCGGTATCCACAAGGCCGCCCCGGGCGAAGTTTAAAAGCACCACGCCTTTTTTCATAATCGCGAACTTGCCGGAATTAATCAAGCCCTTGGTGTCCTTGTTTTGAGGGACATGCAGAGAAATATAGTCGGATTCAGCCAACAGACGATCCAGGTTCGGAGCCTTCTTAATGGTACGGGAAAGTTTCCATGCCGCCTCGATTGATAAGAATGGATCGAATCCCCAAACTTCCATACCCAGGGAATCAGCAGCGTTGGCCACCATCGTGCCGATAGCGCCTAAGCCAACTACTCCCAGCGTCTTGCCCTGGATTTCGGTGCCGACAAATTTTGATTTTCCTTTTTCGATCAGATCGGGAACCTTATCGCCTTCGCCCACAAGACCTTTGGCCCAGACGATACCATCGGCAGCATTACGCGCCGCCATGATCATGCCTAATATAACCAGTTCTTTCACGCCGTTCGCGTTCGCTCCCGGAGTATTAAAAACAACAATGCCTTTCTCCGAACATTTATCGATGGGGATATTATTGACGCCGGCGCCCGCGCGGGCGATCGCTTTCACGCTTGACGGCAGGGCCATGTCTTTCATTTCCTTGCTTCTCACCATGATTCCGTCCGGATCTGGCATATCAGCGCGATACTCATATTTATCGGTAAAAATGCTCAAGCCTTTTTCCGAAATTTTGTTTAACAAATCAATCCGATACATAAAAAAACCTCCTGTTTCTTTCCGCTAATTTTTATTAGAGAGTATTACGATAAAATCGAATACTTACTTTGCTTAAGCCTGTTGTCAAAAAATTGTCCTTATGAGTTTTTATAAGGACTTTTAGTTTCGCGGCGTGAAGTATAAAGTGGGCGTCTACATGTGTCAAGGGAATCTTGGCCAAAAATTATTGATGGATGCCGCCGATTTTTATCTGTTATCAAGCATAGTTACAGATAGCTGGCTGCCGCAGGGCCAAAATTGCTTCCAAAAAAACAAAATCTGTTTTTTAGTAATATTTGGCTAACTTGGAGCAAGCTCTCGAAAAAAAGAGGTGGCTCTAATCACGGAAGGGGTCTCTCAGAGATATTGTCTCCTCGCGACCGGAACCTACGGAAACCAGAGAAATCCTCGCTTGAGCTAATTCTTCAAGCCGGTTTAAATATTTACGCGCGTTGGGGGGAAGTTCGTCCATTTTGCGCGCGGGACTAATATCTTCTTTCCAGCCCGGAAATTCTTCATATACCGGCTGGCATTGAGAAAGAATCCGGATATCCGCCGGTACCGCGTGCGTGTAATCTCCCGCCGGTGTTTTATAGCCGACGCAGATTTTTATTTTATCCAGACCGGTCAGAACATCGAGTTTGGTAATCGCCAGATCGGTAACACCGGATATTCTTATTGCCTGCCGCACCAGCACAATATCCAGCCAGCCGCAGCGGCGCTTTCTTCCAGTGGTGGCGCCGAATTCCTGCCCGACTTTCTGCATGTGTTCGCCAATCTCATCATGCAGTTCGGTGGGAAACGGCCCTTCACCCACTCTGGTGGTGTAAGCTTTGCAGATACCCACAACTTTATTTATGGCGTTGGCACCGATGCCGCTGCCGCAGGAGGCGTTGCCCGCCGCGGTATTGGAGGAAGTCACGAAGGGATATGTTCCGTAATCGATATCAAGTTGAGAACCCTGCGCGCCTTCAAAAAGTATTTTCTTTCCGTTTTTGTTTTCTCTGTCGAGCACAAATGACGTATCGGCGACATACGGTTTTAGTTTTTCGGCAAGCCCCAGATACTCGGCGGCAATTTCATTTTCATCCAAAGGTTTTTGCCCGAATAATCCTTTGAGCAAAAAGTTTTTTTCCTCCAGCGCGCGATGGAGCTTTTCCCGAAATGATTGCTCGTCATAAAGGTCAATCAAACGGATTCCCGTGCGCGCGGCTTTATCTTCGTAAGCCGGGCCGATTCCCCGGCCAGTTGTGCCGATTTTTTTTCCTGAATTATGGGCTTCCCTCGCCTGGTCAATACTGCGATGATAAGGCATAATCAGATGGGCTCTTTCGCTCACCATAAGCTTAGTGTTTTGCGGAAAAAGATCGCCTTTGCGCAGCTGCTCTATTTCCTCCAGCAACACAGACGGATCGACGACAACACCGTTACCGATAATGCATATTTTGTTTTCATGTAAAATTCCCGAAGGAATTAAATGCAAGATGGTTTTTCTTCCGCCCACAACCAGAGTGTGCCCAGCATTATTTCCGCCTTGAAAACGGGCAATTACATCCGCCTGCTCAGCGTAAATATCAACGACTTTACCCTTGCCCTCATCACCCCACTGAGTGCCTATAACCGCAACATTAGCCATTAGTATATAATTTCCTACATTTTAATAGGTGCCCTGAAAATCACGTTTGGTAATTTTCGTAATTTATCTAAAATATCCGAACCGGAATTAAAGGCTTTTGATCTTTTCGTTGAAAACTTTTTCCAGCTCCGCCAACGCGTTTTTGATATCCGCTTCTTCAATTGTCGGCCCGCACCAGAAACGATAACCGGC
>JAFGKC010000147.1 GCA_016928765.1 Syntrophaceae bacterium | reverse complement strand
TGGTCTCAGGCATACTACAAAATGGGATTGGCGCAGGAGAAAGCGGGCAAATACAGTGATGCGATAATCAGCCTGAAAAAATATCTGCAGCTTGCTCCTAAGTCGCCGGATGCGGCAAAAATGAAAGAAAAAATATACAAACTTGAGTATCAAGCGGAAAAAGTCTTGGCTCTCGCTGATATCTCGGATATTCTCAGTTCGTTTGCGAAATGGGAAAAGAGAGGTCAATGCAGATTTGATAATATGATGTTTGAAAATATAAAAAAAGTAAGTCCCGATAGCGTGCGTGTTATTGTGTTTGCAGACGGCTCTCGCGGTCTTAAATTTGCGGTCTTGAAGGTAGAGGGCCCAATTTTCAAGTTTACGGCCAAGATTCGAAACTGGGATTATCAAGACGCCGGTCTTCGTTCCATGTTTGGTATAGAGCCTGATCTCTTGGAAAATCAGATTGAAGTTGTTTCCCGTGAGCATGTGATCGTCAGGCAGAAACATATTTTCAATCAAACAGCAGCTCGAAGGTTGGGGACACAGCAAACTGTTGGATCGTGTGAATATTTTAAAAAGTGAATATTTTTAAGATAGTGATCAAAATCAATGATCAGACCTATTTTTATAATTTTGAAATAATAACAAGTTCAGAATTAAGGCACGGAAGAAAGAAATAAGATAAGTCAAAAGAAAATTGATAACATTAATTGTTAAATATTTGTTATCCAAAAAAATATTTGAAAGATGGATAAATAAGCTAAAAATTAATGATAAAAACATTTATGTCAAAAATTACAAATATCATTTTTTTACCAACGATATCGCTTGTTTTGTTGTTCGGGATTGATTCTTCTATAGGTCAAACAATTCCTGAAGAAGCCCGCAGACATATGGTGCGCGGAGAGATGGCGATGGAGATGGCAAAATCACCAGACGGATATGAAGCGGCTATTATAGAGTTTAAGGAAGCGGCACGGTTTGCTCCGCGTTGGTCTCAGGCATACTACAAAATGGGATTGGCGCAGGAGAAAGCGGGTAAATATGGTGACGCGATAATAAGCCTGAAAAAATATCTGCAGCTTGCTCCTAAGTCGCCGGATGCGCCAAAAATCAAAGAAAAAATATACAAACTTGAGTATCAAGCGGAAAAAGTAATAGCAAATGAAGTCGCGCTGGAAATATTTAGTTCTTTGGCTGACGCCAATTCTTGGCATCTTAGAAGCGAAACACCTCAAGATGATTTTTCACGTTTGAGAGGCATGAAAATATCCGGGAGGGCAGGGGAAAAGATTATCATTGCTTACAGCAACGGCCCTAACCAAACAGCCACAATCCAAGCGACACCGAACGGAAAGATATTGAAGTATGAAACTATCTATTATTTGTGTTCTCAAACAGTACAATCGGATAAATGTCCGATATGGAATGAATTCAAATTGGAAGTTATTTCCAAAAGGCAGGTAAAAATGTTTCTCAGGCAAGTAACACCGGAGATAAGACCTTACATCAAAGCGGAGGTTTGTAACTACTCTTATGTCTTCGAAAAAAAATAGACTATTTTAATATTTTCGATTTGTGCTTGGTTAAATATCCATGAACAAGAAAATAAATTCCTGTTTTTAGAACAATAGGCAGGGGCGGATGAAGATAATAAAAATATATAAAGGAAACTAAAAAGTGAAAAAACTTCTCATATTAGTCATTATAATTTTTATATCATCTTTTGTTTTCGGCCATGCTGAAGAAAACAGAAAAAGCAAGGCAAAAACGAACGATAAAATAATTATGTTAAAACAGGGGCAGCGGCTAATGGCTGAAGATCTATATGGGAAATGGTTAGGCCCGGAAAATTCAGGATACATAATAATCACTGACGATGTCAGCAAGAAATATAATGGGCGGTATAATTTATTTACCGATACAAGGCCTGATTTTCTAGTTTTACCTTCAACAAATCCTGACGCGATACATCTTTTTAAGGCAAGCATTAGTAAAAACCAAGTGGAAATAAACATTTGTAAATTTAAAGAAACTAATAGCGGATCTTTTCCTCTGGGACATGAAAAATATACATTAACTATACTTTCAAAAAATAGAATGAAAGGTTATGTCGTTTTTATCCAAAGTGATGGCAGAGAAAATAAAATATTCGGTGAATGGGTAAAGGAATAATCAGGATATTACAAAATGCAACTGCTGCGCGAAAGAGGTTAGAAGTACTTTTATAATTTTAAAAATAATTAATTCAGAGGCAAAATGATTACACTAGGAAACAAAATAATTTTTAACTTATATATAGTTCTATTTACTATGCTGTTAGCAGTAAATGCGTCAGCACAGATATCTAATAGTCCGCGCATAACCGGAGAAGAAATATTACTGGAAGCAATTACAAAGCCCAATAAGTTAATTGTGCGTGTAGGAAGTAACGGATGCACAAATAAAAATTCATTTAAAGTCAATATTAAAAAAATGGCTGGTATTTCCGCAAAATCCCCGCATTATGAATTAACAATCATTAGAATCGCCGCGGACGAGTGCAAGGCTTTGGTAGAGGGAGGACCGCTGATCACATGGAATATGGAAAAAGACCTAGGGTTGACGGGACATTACACTTATGCGCTGACAAACCATATTTATCAGAATTATAATTTAATAATTAACGAAGCGCGGATTAAGAATCACAGATACTATCTTAACTTTGCCAAAAAATATATTCAGT
>JAFGKC010000146.1 GCA_016928765.1 Syntrophaceae bacterium | reverse complement strand
TCTGAATATCAAGTAAAATTAACCTCTTTCATAAGATTAATTTGATAAATGGCGATGACAAATAGTTTGTGATTTATGAGGCAATCAATTATATAAATGTGATATCATCACTTTTTAATGACAATATTATGCCAATTTTAAAGATTACGAGAGAAAATGACTTCGGCCTAAATCCCAGATTGCGGCTTTCCATAGGCAGAAAATACGCTTTCGCGTTTATTTCTATTTTTGTTCTTCTTTTGCTTATCTACGCGAACAGTTTTCAGGGAACTTGGGTATTTGACGATTTTTCAAACATCGTTGAAAATCAGAATATCCATATTGATAATATTTCGCTAAACGCTTTAAACCAATCTATCAGGGATCATAACAATACATTAAATCGGCCGCTGGCTTATCTTAGCTTCGGAATCAATTATTTTATCGGCGGGCTCCATACATTTGGCTATCATCTGGTCAACTTTTTTATTCATTATCTGACATACTTGTTTCTTTTCCTTTTTATCTTTAAAACCTTGCACTTATCCAGATTCAATAATTCCCTTGCTAAAAACGCTTATTGGATAGCTCTGATTTCAACTTTTTTTTGGGCTGCAAGCCCCATACAGGTAACGGCAGTAACTTATATCGTTCAGCGCATGGCCAGTATGGCGGGGTTATTTTATATTATGGCCATGTACTTTTATCTTTTGGGCAGAACAACACCCGCGCGAAGAAAACAAATTTCTTTTTTCGTTTTTGCGATATTTTGCGCTCTGTTATCGTTCGCGACAAAAGAAAACGCGCTCATGCTTCCGGCCAGCATCTTTTTATATGATTTTTTGTTAATTCAGGGCGTCAATAAAACAACTTTCAAAAAGAATATTATTATAGTCATTTTTCCTATGGCATTTTTGACGCTATGTTTCTTTTTATTATTGGATTTCTCTTCAATTCTGCAAGGATATGATGAACGACCATTTACCATGAAAGAACGGTTACTTACCGAACCACGAATTATCTTTTTTTACATTTCGCAATTACTTTATCCGCTGGAAGGTAAACTTATGCTTGTGCATGATTTTTCTGTTTCCACGAGCCTCTTCAGCCCTCTGACGACAATTTTATCAATTATGGGTATAGCAGGGGCAATTATCCTTTCTATTGCTTACGCTAAAAAATACCCGTTAGTGGTTTTCTGCATACTGTTTTTCTTTATGAATCATATTATTGAGGGATCATTTCTTCCTTTGGAATTAATTTATGAACATCGAAACTATATTCCCTCATTCTTCTTCTTTTTGCCCATAGCTATTTTTATCGTTTACGCTTTGAATTATTTTTCCTATAGGAGGTTTATTCAATTTGCCATCGTTCTTCTACTTGCCATAGTATTGATCGGACATGGCCATACAGTATATAAGCGCAACGCGCTTTTTGCCGATCCTTATTTATTCTGGTTAGATAATGTCTCTAAAGCCCCCGGTTTGAGCGTTGTGCACACTAATTTCGGAATTGTTTTAAAAAAACAGGGAGATTACCAAAGGGCATACGAGCATTTTTTAATATCCGAGAAACTGGGCACTTATAATAATATTGACAATGAAGCCATGAACCTCTTTAACCTGGGGGGCTATTATCTTTATATTGGAGGTCGCCCGGATTTAGCGCATGCTTATTTTGAAAGATCCCTGAAAATCTATCCCGGATATTGGCGATTCTGGCATGAACTCGCTGTTAGCAAAATATCAATGAAACAATTTTCAGAAGCCGAGAAATTGGCTTTGAAACTTAACGAAAAGTTTCCGAACAATGATTATTTCAAGTATGTTTTGTCATTATGTTATCTCAAACAAAATAAATTGGATAAAAGTAAAGAAATATCACTCAGCGCAATACGGCAAAAACCAAATCAACAGCAATTTTTAATGCTATTAGGCGCGGCTTACTACTATAAGCGTGATTTTGAAACAGCGGCTAACTATTGGAACAAAGCTCTGTTAAAAGAACCTGAAAACAAAGAATTGCTCTTTGCGTTAGCAGATACATATCATAAGCTGCATATGAAAAACGAAAGAGATAAGGCAATTAAAACATTAGAGAACTTGAAGAAAAACAAATCCTGGGATGAATTTATTACAGATTCGGCAAAAAATAATCCTATTAACTACTATGAAATAAATATTTCTAAACTTTTACCGATAATTAATACAAGCTTAAGAAATGTATCGAAATAATTTATTTTACTACAGAAAGCGATACGAGGCTTATATTAATTAGAGCCTCGTATCGCTTCGATAATTTTTTATTTATGATCCACAGATTGTAAAACTTTTAGTCGTTGTTCCTGTATAGGTACTCCACCATTCAGTAGGACCAGATGTTATTTCAACGCTTGACGCACCAGAGCAAGTGCCTGTAAGAGTTGCCTGAAAATCACCTAAATTAAAATTTGACGCACTATAAGTAAAGGATGTAGCACTCGCAGAGCCAGATAAAAGCTGACTTGCATATTCCATGGTAATCTGAGAAGCGCCTGCACCCAAAGCCGCTAATACTGCTTTTTCCTGCGCATCCGACTGTAAATCAATATACCTCGGGATTGCTACAGCCGCCAGAATACCCAAAATTACCAGCACGGCGATAATTTCGATCAACGTAAAACCTTTTTGATTTCTCATTTTTCATTCTCCTTTTATTTAAATTTAAATTTTTAGCAATATTTGCTAACTATTTGTACTCATAATACAGCAAATCACATGCCAATTAAATTCACAAATCACTTCCTTCAATAAATTTAATTTAATGCTTTAATTTTACTGGCTTTTCTTATTTACCTTTCCTTATAAAACCACTTGATTATAATTAACTTCTAAGCAAATATACAACAATAATTGTAGACTTACCTACAATTATTGTAGGTTCTTTACGTCATCAATTTCTATGTGATACTTCTTTATTCTATGCCATAAGCTTCTCTGGTTGATTTTTAAAATCTCGGCCGCTTTTACCTGAATACCACCCGATTTTTTTAAAGCTTGAATTATCATTTCTCTTTCCATGATTTCCAATTTCTCATCCAGATTAATATCGTTACTATTAGAACAAATATTCATATTGGTTGGTTGTCCTGTTATAACATCCGGCAAATGATGGGGTTCAATTATGTCTTTTTCCACCAGAACAGACGCTTGTTCGATAACATTTCTTAATTCGCGGATATTTCCGGGCCACGCATAGCCTATTAAGAGCTGCAAAACTCCCGGTGACAAGGTAACGCTTTTTGACTGTTCATTAAGAAAGAAATTTGCCAGAAGAGGAATATCTTCTCTTCTATCTCGAAGCGGCGGCAATAAAATGGAAAAAACATTGAGCCGGAAATATAAATCTTCCCGAAACTTTCCTTTTTTAATCAGTTTTGGCAGATCTTTATTTGTTGCCGCGATAAAACGCACATCCACACTAATAGGAACATTACCGCCGACTCTTTCAAATTCTTTTTCCTGCAACACGCGAAGCAGTTTTGCCTGCGTGGCCATGGGCATATCGCCTATTTCATCCAGAAATATTGTTCCGCTATCCGCAAGTTCAAACTTTCCTTTCTTCCGCGCGATTGCGCCGGTAAACGAGCCTTTTTCGTGGCCGAATAATTCACTTTCCAGCAGGCCTTCCGGAATAGCCACACAATTAATTTTAATAAATGGTTTATCAACTCTCGCGCTTTGCTCATAAATACTTTGCGCGATTAGCTCCTTGCCGGTTCCGCTTTCTCCGTAAATAAGCACAGTGGAATCAGTAGGCGCGACTTTTGTTATTTGTTTAAAAATATTGCGCATAGCGGGACTTGATCCTATAACATTCGGGAACAATTCCCGCGCTTCAACCAACGTGAGGATATTGGCCACATTGTCGAATACTTTTTCAATTTGCTTAACATTGTCAAATATATGTTTTTTATTTTCCGCAATTCTAGCTCCAAAAATCGGCGCTTTTTGTGTTTTTTCAATAAACTGCATGATTGGCTTTAAAAGATTGCGGACAATCAATAAGCTCACGAGAAAGGTTAAAGCTCCAATTACTGAAATTAAAACAACTAAACCAAAAGAAGAAACGTTAGCGTGCCTTGCAGCATAACTGGATAACTGACATGTCAGAATGATACCAATAATAGATATTCCGGTAAAAATAAGCGGAATTAATATATATATATTTATAAAATATTGTTTTTGTTTCATTTTTTACCTTGAAGCTAGCTTTGTCAAATCCCACATGGGCATAAAAATCGCCAGAGCAAAAAAACCGACAACCGCGGCCAACCCCACGATTAATATCGGGCCTATGGCGTCAGACATTCCCTTAACTGCGTATTCAACCTCATCATCATAATGCTTGGAAATTTCGCGCAGCATTTCATCAAGGTTGCCGGATTCTTCACCGATGGCAATCATGTCCACAACCATTGGCGTAAAATATTTTGATGATTTAAGAGGCGCGGATATTCCTGCCCCTTCTTCAATGCGTTCCCGCAAATTTTCAAAAGCGCGCGCGATAGCTTCATTGCCAATTGTTTCCGATAAAATGGAAAGAGATTGCATGACAGGAACGCCGCTTGTCTGTAATATGGCAAAGATACTGGCAAAACGTGACAATGCCGCTTTTTTAAAAACCGGCCCGATGATTGGAATTTCCAGAAAAAAGGAATCCCGCATAAATTTTCCCTGCGGCGTTTTGAAATAAGTGGCCAGCGCGAAAATAATTATGCCTGCAAAACCAAGAATTAAATACCAGTAATTAACCAGAAAAGCGTGCAGAAGCATCGCAATTTTGGTTGGCCAAGGCAACGTAAGCCCAGATTTGCTGAACATTGCGACGAATTTAGGCACCACAACAGTTAAAAGTATTACAAACGCAATCCCAAGAGCGATGACCACAATAAACGGGTATCGCAGGGCGGATTTTATATCTGATTTAACTTTATGTTCATGCTCAATAATATAGATCAATCTGTCAAGAACGCTGGGCACATTGCCGCTCATTTCTCCCGCCCTGATCATCGCGCAATACAAAGGCGAAAATATTCGGGGGAATTTCTGCATGGCCTCGGAAAGAGTCGAACCCTGCCTGATTTCCACAATGATTTGCGCTATTGCTTTTTTCAGAACACGGCTTTCCGTCTGTGCCTCTAATACCTGTAAAAGCCTCAATATCGGCACGCCGGCGCTGAGCATGGAACGAAACTGTTTGGTAAAAATAATCAGGTCGTTTACTTTTACCTGATCTAACAATGACATTATTTTAACGCCTAAACTATCCGAGGACGAACTATCTTCAGGCGTGATTTTTTCAGGTATCAATCCGCGCGTTACCAGTATTGAAGTTGCTTCTTCAATGGTTGACGCGTCGATAACACCGGTAACTTTGTTTCCGTTCTCATTTAACGCTTTATAACTAAAAGTAGGCATTATTTATCCTTAATCATTTAAGTCATTACGGCTGATGCCGCTTCTTCAAATGTGGTAATACCCAGCATGACCTTTTGCGCCGCGTCTTCCCGCAGTGTTCTGAGTTTCCCGGCATCAACGGCCGCGCGCGTGATTTCCTGGCTGGATTTGCGTTTTAAAATCATATCCTGCACCATGTCGTCATTAACCAGCACTTCAAAGAGACCTGTTCTTCCCTTATATCCTGTATTCTTACACTGATAACACCCCTTGCCCCGCTGAAAATTCGCTACTTTCGCTTCCTGCGCGGATATACCAAATGAAGCTAACGCGCTTTG
>JAFGKC010000145.1 GCA_016928765.1 Syntrophaceae bacterium | reverse complement strand
TCCCCAGAAAAATTGATTGGAAGCAAGAATGATTATCTGGAACGTTTTCTCTTTCATTTTTGGCGCCGCTATCGGCAGCTTTCTGAACGTCTGCATTTACCGCATTCCGGATAATGAATCGATCATCAAACCGCTTTCCCGTTGTCCGCACTGCAAAAAACCAATTCGTTTTTACGATAATATTCCTATCATCAGTTTTTTAATTTTAAAAGGCAAGTGCCGTGACTGCGGGCAGAAAATATCTTGGCGCTACCCGCTGGTAGAATTTATAACCGGCCTTTTAGCTTTTTTGCTGTTTATAAAATTCGGGCTCACTCTGCAGTTTCTCGCGGCTTTTGTTTTTACCGCAGTATTGATTATTATCACGTTTATTGATTTGGATCATCAGATAATTCCCGATGTGTTGACCCTGCCCGGCATTCCGATATTTCTCTTGGCGGGAATTTTTATCATGGGCGTTCCCTGGCATGAGGCGCTCATCGGGGTTTTAGTCGGCGGCGGCGTCCTTTTCGCGATTGCTTTTGTTTATGAAAAACTGACCAAGCGCGAAGGAATGGGCGGAGGAGATATCAAGCTTCTGGGGATGATCGGCGGATTTTTCGGCTGGAAAGCGCTAATATTCATTTTGCTGATCAGTTCACTGGCTGGAGCGATTGTTGGCATTACCGCCATGATCATCAAAAAGCAGGATATGAAATACGCCGTGCCGTTCGGGCCTTTTCTGGCGGCCGCGGCCGTGGCTTATATTTTCTGGGGCGCGGCTTTTATGCGATTTTTTTTGATAAGTTATTAGAAGTTAACTGAAAGAAAAGATACGAGGTGGTTTTTAATAAAAAGTTAATAAAAAAACCAAAAAGTAAATTATTGACATAAAAAAATATAGGACGTAAAATATTTACAAATATTAGGATTTAAAGAGTTTTTTTAAAAAAGGTTTTGCGGTGAAGTACTTTAAAGTTACGAGTGATAAAGGTTTTACATTAATAGAATTACTTATCATTATTGCGATTATAGGAATAATGGTCGCTATAGCGTCACCGTCCTTTGTCCGTCAAGCTCGTAAGACAAATTTACGTGAGGCGGCTGGTGATTTTTCATCGGAAATTGCTTATTGGCGGCAAAGAGCTGTGGCGGAAAACGTGCATTACCGTATTTTTATTGATACGGCAAACGAGAGCTACGAAGTTAAAATAGCTACAATTGAATTTCCCAATAGTGATTCTGATTATGTGGCTTTGAGCCCCCCACGGGTAAAAAACTTTTCTAGTAAAAGTGAAAGTGTTAAATATCAAAGCACAACCTTCGGCGGAACTCCTCCGATAATAACGATTCAGCCTCGAGGCACGATTAACCCTATGGGAAGCGTGACTTTAAAGCATGATCTGCTTCCTGGCAGTCAGGCGGAAATAATTGTAAATTTATTGGGTAGAATAAGAGTCGAATATAAATGGGGAACGTAAGGTAATATGTTGAAAATATTCAATGATAAAGGCATAAGTCTTATTGAAGTGTTGGCGGCCACGGCATTAGCCATGATCGCTATTGCCACGCTGACACCAATGCAGGATATGTCGCTCAAAACCGGCTTTCAGGCGGATTATTTAGGGCGCGCGACATATATTATGCAGACAGAACTGTCGCAGCGTGAATATTTTATTATGAATCAGGACAACACGGTGAATGTTGGTTCGGTCACAAAATATTATCAAGGTAATGGCAGCCCGGCTGTATCCGAGGCAGACAGATATTTCACGGTCGTTACTTCAACCAGATTGAATCCGGATGCGGCGCTTAACAATTCCTGGATTGTCAATGTTAGGGTAAGCTGGCCGGGAGGACCCGGATTGTCGGAAAAAAGTATCAGAAGCAGTATTATTGCCACAAAACAATTAGGTTTTTAAAGATAAGGAAATTAAATCAGGTTTTTTAGATGAAGAAAAACGGTTTTACATTGGTAGAAATGCTGATTGTTATTGTTCTTGGCGCGCTCATAATGACGGTAATTTACGGCGCCATGATTCTGGCTCAGCGCACCTCGGCAGGTATCGGAAGAAAGGTTATTACCCAGCAGGACGCGAGAGCAGTATTGGATTTTATGGCCTCTGAGATACGAATGGCTTCGTATAATCCGAGCATGAGCGCGTCGACATGGGGTACAATTCCTACAGCAACTTGTGGTACCATGGGCAATGTAGCACCTGTTAGCAGCAGAAGGGGCATTCAGGTTGCCGCCGCGAATAGTATTCTTATCGCCATGGATTTAAATGGCGATCAATTTATTGGAACTTGCACATGCGCTAACCCTGTAGATTGCGCTGATCCGACACAAGCATGTGCCAGTGCCGGCGGAGCTAGTGAATACCTGTTGTATTCATATAATCCCGCCAATAATGTGATTACGCGTAATGTTTCCTGTGGAGGAAATGTCGCTTTTTTGGGCGGCACCGCGCCAGGCACCAGGGTTTATAATGCTGAAGCCGGCGTACCTTTATTTGAGTATTTTGACCGGGATGGAAATTCTATATCGGCGCCGGTGAGCGATGCCAATATACCAAACATCAGAAGAATCAAGATTACCATCGCTGCGGAAACGGAACAGACAGATCCCAGCACAGGAAGACGTAAAAGGATGATTTATACAACTGACATTTTAGTGAGGAACCATGCACTTAATATCGCTTTTTAGCAGACGCAGGAATGCAGAGAATGGCTTTGCCCTGATCGCAGTTATTATGGCTGTGTTGATTATGGTTGCCGTAGGTTTTTTTGCTTTGACCGTTACGACACAGGATATACGCATCAGCTCAAGGCTGTTTGGGGAAAGAAAGGCTTTTTCGGCGGCGCAGGCAGGTGTTCATGAGCTTTGCCGAGGATTGAATCCTTACAATCTTGTGCCTATTTACAACATGTCGATTGACCCTATTAATGATCCCAATACGGAATTTTCGACCAGTTTGCCTGCCAGAAGAGAAGACATTCCGCAGCTGGCTTTGCCCGGTTATGATATGGCTAAAGCATATGTAGGCGCGCTGTATAACACTACTGTTACCGGCCGGGATAGAACCTACAATTCCGAGGTAAGCATTTCTGTAGGGACGGTTTTTGCGCCGAATCCGGGCGATACGAGTTACGACCAGCCGGGAGGATAAGGCAAAATATATCAAGTTATATAATGGTTTTTAAATAAAAAAAGGGGCTAAAAAATGTTTAGTAAAAAAATATTCAGAAAATTTGTGGCTGTTATCATGATAATCGCGTTTTTGTCAGCGCCGGCGCTTTTGTGGGCGAAGGATAAAAGTGATGATGAGGAAAATCCTCCAAAACCACTTTTACGGTTAAATTTGAACATTTAATATTTTCCTTTTTTAAAAGGGGGTAGATTCATGTTTTGCAAAAAAAGTTTTATCACATATATTGTCGGTTTCCTGTTGGCTTTACTTTTTATACTGCCCGCAAATATCTGGGCGGAAATAGAAGAACCGGAAACAGGATATGATGAAAGCGATACTTTCAGCCCGGTCGCGCCGGACGCGCTGATTTTGCTGGATTTATCCAAAAGTATGGATTGGACGCCCGCCGGAGCTAAAATGTACGTGAACAGTACAGCTGCTTGTTTGGCCAGCGGCGTTGCTCATTATAATACAAATGTCGCGCCGCATAATAAAGAATGTACCATAGATCCTTACTCTACGGTGCCTTACTATTCCAACGAGGAATGTACCGGGCCTTTCTATACCTCGGCGCAAACTGGTTATTCAACCAATTGCCGCCGTGTGGCAATTGCCAAAAGCGCTATTTTTAACCTGCTAAATGCGGACAACGAAGGCACCAGCGCTAACCAAATCGACGCCGCTGATATGACTAAGCTAAACGTGAGAATTGGCTATATGCGTTTCCGCCAGGCAAAATCATGGGATGGATCAGATGGCAATGATACAGGCTATCAATACAGTTCCGGAAACAATCAGTTAATTACAGAGATTGGTTCCAGCACCTCTCTTAGCGGTACGTCTTATTCAAAAACTTATTGCGGTAATTCCACTTCCTGCGCCTCAACGGTAAATTCCTGTTCTTCGGGAGAATGTGTCGCGGTAGCCGGAACAACGTCTGCTCCCGTTCGCGGCGGGACACCGCTGGTCTATGCTTTGAAAGAAGCTAAAAAATATTTGAATTATCATAAAAGCAAGGACACAAAAGCCAATACGTGCCGGCAGAAATTTGTTGTTTTGATTTCCGACGGCGCGGATACGTTTGTCTGCGGCGGTAATGGAGCGGAGTGCCAGAATCACATGTATATGAGGCGACGCGAAAGCGTAGCCGCGGCTAAGGCGCTCGCTGATGCCGGCTACCGTGTTTTTGTCATCGGCCTCGGGGATAACATGCCGCAGATTCTGAAAAACACTCTTAACTGGATGGCTTATTACGGCGGCACCAATAATACCAAGGAAGTTGACCTGGGAGATACAACAGCATATAACTTGCCGAAAGGCTGTAATGCGACGCCTGCCGTTACCGCAGATTGCTGTATTTTTCCCGAAAGTGCAACAGGAGATTCGACTACACCGGACGCCTGTTACACCTCGCACGTGCTTGATTCTGAGAGTAGTTGTTGTAGTGACACTTCAGGTACGAGTGCAGATGCCACTTATTGTACCAGCAGTACCTTTCGTGCACAGGATGGAAGCGACCCGGGATACGAAGATCTTTCCGGTTATGCTTTTATTGCGGCGGATAAAAGCAAGTTGACAGAAGCGCTGATGAACGCTTTCTACTCCATCGGCGATATGAGTTATACCTTCACCCAGGCCTCCATTCAGGCGGTGCGCACCGTTGACGAAAATTATCTGTATGAAGCCGCCTTTGATCCCATAAATAACGAGGCCATGTGGAAGGGACATCTGAAAAGATTTAGTATCTGTACTAAGGAAGACGTGGATAATTCCGTACCTGGTTGCGATAAAGTAGGCAGCATAAAAACAGCCTACGATTGGGATGCCGGCAATGTTTTGGCCGCAACATCAGCCGCTTCCCGTAATATATTTACATTGATTAATAATAACATAGAACTTTTTACAGACGGAAACACTGTTATAACAGCGGCGCATCTTGGTGTGACCACGGCTGCCGATAGAACAGCTATTATTAATTTAATCCGCGGCGGAAAGGAATTTGTTGCTAGTGAATTCTGGAAAATGGGGGACAGCTTTCATTCCTC
>JAFGKC010000144.1 GCA_016928765.1 Syntrophaceae bacterium | reverse complement strand
TGCTTTCTCATCGGACACTCCTTTCTTCTTCATTGTATACCCATCTGTATACTTTTTGAAGTGTCCGTTAAACTGGGGTAGGTTCAGTTCTAATTAAAATGAAATTCATCAAAACCGTCCCTTTGGTTTGTTATTGGCATTATTTTGCTTTGGATAGTATTTCTGTTATCACCTCTTTATTATAATTTGTCATGCCCCACATCTGGGCGTTGTTAACTGCGTTATCGGCTATCTTTTCAAAATCATTCTCCGTAATGTTTACTTGCTTTAACGAAACAGGAGCGCCGAGGGAAGCAAACCATGATTTCAATCGTTCCACGCTTTCACGTGCCGCTTTGAAATTATCAGAATTATTAACGCCAAAAACTTCACGCGCGAAGCGCGCCATCCTTTCCTTTTTTTCTTCCAGTGCCCAGGACATCCATGCGGGTAAGATGATAGAGAGACCCGCGCCGTGAGCGATATCATAAAGAGCGCTCAGAGCGTGTTCAATCATGTGCGCGGGAAATGCTGAATGTCCCATGCCGGCGGTGGTGATGCCGTTAAAACCGAGAACTGAACCCCACATGATATTAGCACGGGCATCGTAATTACTTGACTGTTTCATAATGATATCAGTACTTTCCATTATTGTTTTAATCAGGCCTTCATGCAGACGATCCTGTAATATTACTGAAGGCTCCAAACAATTTAAATAAGCCTCAAGCATATGCGCGATAACATCAACAGAACTATAAGCGCTGTATTGAGCGTTCAGTGAAAAAAGAGTCGTGGGATCAAGAATAGAAACCTGCGGCTGAAAAAGCGGCGAGGCTGTGGCAAACTTATTACAGCAGTCTTCTTTGGTAAGCACCGCGCCATTGTTCATTTCGGAAGCGCTGGCCGAAACCGTGGCCACGGCCAGTATCGGGAGAGCTTTTATAACAGCTTTGGTAAAAGTAAAAAATTCCCAGACATCATGATCCGCGCTGACGCCGCCCGCGATAACCTTGGCCGAATCAATAACAGAGCCGCCGCCGACACCCAAAACAACATCCACGTTTTCTTTACGCGCCAGTTCAATTCCTGCCTCCACATGCGAGAGAACAGGATTGGATTTTACGCCGGGAAAATCGACATACGCCACGCCTGCTTCCGTAAGCGAGGATGTCACCTGATCGTAGATGCCGTTTTGCTTAATGCTGTTTTTTCCGTAAACCAGCAGGGCTTTTTTCCCGAACTTGGCTGTTTCCTTGCCGATGCGTTTTTTAATCTGGCCTTTACCAAAAATTATTTTTGTCGGATTATGAAAGATGAAATTCCGCATTTTATAAATCCTTTCGCTTTATAAAAAATCATTAATCGCAAGTATAATGTCAAAGGCAAAGCAAATCACCCATGTGGTGATTCGCCCTGCCTTAACATTTTAGTGCACAAGTAGAAATTTCAGGGTAGGGTTTTGTGCCGCCGGCTGAAACTTTTTTAACTACTAGGGCGTTTTAAAAAACTGATGCGGCTGAAAAATACAAATATTTGCGTCACCAGCGATATTACCGTCGGTTATTTCCACAAAGTATCCGTAGCTGGTATTTGGTTTCAACTCAGTTTCAATGATAACTTCTCCTCTGTTCAATCCGGCCTTTGGTTGATTCTGGAACAGTCTCTGCGTGTAGATGTTGTCGAACCAGGCAAGATTGTTGCCGTCAAATTCTTTTGGTATGGAAGACTGCGCCAGGCGATAAACATAATACGCGTCGTGATTGTCCACATCCTTGAGTGTTTTCCAATTGCATTTAATATTCTTGAGCGGATACCCGGTTTTCAACGGATTTTTTTTGGAAGGTGAAAATGAATCCAAAATTTTCTGCCGGTGTTTCAGGTAAGAAGAAACCATCGCCTGGGAAGGGGCGCTTTTCTGCATACGCGATTTTTTTACCACCGTGCCGTCTTTACAGGTAATTTCAATCGTGTATTCTCCTTCTTTCATGAAACCGGTGGGCAGATTAATCATGTACCAGTAATTCGGAATTTTAGGATCATAAAACCAGCCGTTTAGTGTTTCATTGTTGAATTTTTCGTTGGAAAATTTAACTTCGTAACCGCCGGGCCCGTAGCCCATAATTTTTTCGATCATTTCCGGGGCGACTACATCGGGCGTGGGAAACAGGGCCACCAGAAACTTGTGTGTTTCCTTAGGCATGCGGGAATCTTCAAAATCCCAGTAAACATCACAGGCCATGATATCGAAAATCTTAATTTCTGCGTTTGACATATTTTTTCTCCTTTTTATTTTAATAAAGCTTTTTTTTGAAAATTTATCAGTTTAGATGATACAAGATATGTGCCGAAGGTATATAAAAAACGCAATAGCTAAGTATAAATAATTATTAATGTTTATATATAAAGTGAAAATTGAAATTTATAAATTATGTATCATGACACATAATGGTCTTGGCACAATAGTGTGCCAGGACACAGACAGGAACTAATCATGCTGATCGTTTTTTGGTAAAGAATTAGAGGTTTTGTTAGTAAGTTATTGATAATACAATAAATATTCTAAAAAAAACAAAATTTCCCACCGTTAGTTAAAAATTACGCAGAAAAGGCCATTTTTTGAAACATCAGCCCCGAAAAACACGCCTAAAATCATGAATCCTTCATCATCCATTTTCATAGTAATTTTAAGTCATTAATTTAAAAAAAAACTTGACAAAGGTATTTCGCTCTCTTATAGTGGAGCAAAGTGGTTTGATGTGGAGGATAGTAGTGTCTGTTTTTAGAGGTCAATATCATCATACTATAGACGAAAAAGGAAGAGTCATTTTTCCTTCCAAGTTTCGTGAAGTCTTCGCGCAGCAGTATGATAACCGTATGGTCATCACAAACTGGGACGGATACCTGATGGTTTTTCCGTTTGATGAATGGCGCATCATCGAAGAAAAAATTTCGCATCAATCAATCCTACGCAAAGAAGTACGTGAGTTTCAAAGATTCTTCATGTCCGGCGCGGTAGACTGCAATTTGGACGGTCAGGGAAGAGTGCTGATTCCGCCGGCGCTGCGTGAATACGCCGGTTTGGAAAAAGATATTATTTTAGCCGGCATGATTAAGGTAATCGAGATTTGGTCTAAAGATCGTTTTGAAAGTGAAATGAAAAAAGCCGGCTCCGATATCAGCCGCTTTGGCGAGTTTGTTGCTGATTTAGGAATATAAAAAATGCAAGACAACTTCTTTCACGCTCCGGTAATGGTCAAAGAGGTTGTCGAAATGCTCTTGATAAATAAAAAAGGTGTTTACGTTGACGCCACATTGGGAGGAGCGGGGCACGCGCGCGCGATACTGGAAAACTCGGATTGTTTTTTAGTGGGAATTGACCGCGACGATGAAGCGCTTCATTATGCCAAGCAGAAGTTGGCGGGTTTTGGAAAGCGTAAAGTTTTAGTAAAAGCAAATTTTTCTGACTTAGAGGGAGTGCTGGAAAAACTGAACATAGAAAAAGTTGATGGCGTGTTATTCGATCTTGGTGTTTCTTCCCATCAACTGGATAGGCCAGAAAGGGGCTTTAGTTTTAATTTTGAAGCTCCTCTCGATATGCGGATGGATGGCGGCGCAAAGTTAAGCGCCTACGATATAGTCAATGGCTTTGAACAAAAAGATTTGGAAAACATTATCAGGTCTTACGGGGAAGAAAGAATGGCCGCAAGAATAGCAAGAGCAATAATGGCAAAACGGAAGCTCGCGCCTGTGAAAACAACCACCGAGCTGGCTTCTGTTGTTGCCGCGGCGATTCCCGCGAAATTCAAGGGACGGAAAATTCATCCGGCCACAAAAACATTTCAGGCCATAAGAATTGCCGTGAACGACGAACTTGACGTTATAAAGCCGGCGGTAAACGCCGCGACGGACGCGCTGAAATCCGGCGGGCGAGTCTGCGTTATTTCTTTTCATTCACTGGAAGACCGTATTGTAAAAGATGAATTTAGAAATCTGAGTGCAAGCTGTACCTGCCCGAAAGATATTCCTTATTGCGTTTGCCATAAACAGGCCAAGCTTACTTTGATAACGAAGAAAGCGCTGAAGGCTGCTGATCAGGAAATAAAATTCAACCCGCGCGCGCGAAGCGCCAGGCTGCGCGTAGCTCAGAGGTGTTGAAATGGCACAAGCTGTTGGAGTACAAACAATGCCTCGCTTCCGAGAAGCGAAAAAAACTTCTTCGGGAATTAAATTTTCCACTTTTATTGCCGTGGCGATAATTTTTATGTTTGTCGCTCTTGTTTATGTTGGTTCGCACATCCGCATGACCGAACTGGAATATAATGTCGCGGCTCAATTGGCCGAAAGAGAAAAAATTCTCGAGGAACAAAACATACTGAGATTGGAACTGGCGACCCTGCGCTCACCGCATAGAATTGAAAGCCTGGCCAAAAATAAATTGCAGATGTCCTACCCTGAAAGTAATCAAGTCATTGTCTTGAAATATTCAGGAGGATGAGATGG
>JAFGKC010000143.1 GCA_016928765.1 Syntrophaceae bacterium | reverse complement strand
TTGGATTCGTATTTTGCCATGAAAGCTCCTTTCAGAATATCTTTAAAAAAGCGAATTCACTTGAATGTGCGCATGTTTAGCTTATCCGGAAGGTAAAATCAAGACAATTTTCAAAAGCTAGTCAGGCGAAGGAAACCATAAGGAATCAAAGTGATTAATATTTACGGCAATCAATCAAAGCTTTTTTAAGTGTTTTTCGCCAAGCCGCATGGGGAAAAAAATCGCGAAAACGCAAAAAATAAAAGCTGTGGAAAAAGAAATAATCAGCCAGGAAGTATGGAAGACGGAAAGATGTCTGCCGTGCACTTGGGCCATAAAAGTGTAATAGACGGGGCCGGCTTCCAGAATAATGACCGCGGCGATCAGGCCAAAAGCGCAAACCATAAACAGCAGTCCGCCAAAGCTGGTTACCGCGAGAGCGGGATTTTCTGATTTGAAATCGGGATAACGAGCTCCTAGTCCTACGGCCAGAGCGACAACCGCGGGAACAAGACAAAGCATTGTTATTATCGATAAAACCATAATGAAAGGTGTTACACCAAGAAGAATGTTTGACACGATAATCAAAATTTCGGAAATAATCAGCAAAGGTATGTAATAAAGAAAAAATTTAATCCACAAAAAAGTTTTAATTGATACCGGAGCAGCCTGAATTATCCAAAAAGCTTCGCTTTCAATACTTACCGCGGGGAAAACGAAACGGGCGGCAATAGCGGAAAGAACAAAAGCGGCAAGTCCCATATTCAAAAAGGAAAAAACGTTTTGCAGGTATATAGTTTTTATCAGCGATTTATCCAGAGGCAAAACGGAGAAATTATAAAGATAAATCACAATCAGAGCGCAAATCAAAAAGAGCTGTGGCCATTGTGTGGAATCACGGAAAAAACTTCGTATTTCTTTTACGGCAAACGCTTTTGCCGGGCGATGAAGAAAGTTTAATAAGCTGTCCCAATTCCGGCCGTGAAAAGTAAGCGGCGCGAAAAGCCTTTTGGCTGTTGTCTGCGCGCGGGAAAAGCCGCGGAAATATGAAAACCCGGCAATCACTTCGTTGATATAAAGCAGGGTGAAAGCAAAGCTCGCGGAAAGTGAGAGATTAAAGAGGGAAGATTTCCACCGGCCTTTAAGCGCGAAACTTGCCGCATCGGTTATCCAGGTAGTAGGCAAAAGCGGAGAATCAAGGGCCTGCATTGTGTTTAAGTACTTGACAACGGAAGCAAACGTTTCCGGATTTACCAGCTGCTCCGGCCTGATCACTCTCAAAAAAATAACAAGCAGTATCGCCAGCGCGACACCCAGCACGACAAAAAGAGCGCGTATTTTTCCCGCCGGCAGGATTACCGCTCCCAACATCACCACCATGCTGCTTATCGCCGCTGCTATAACGCACAAAATAATAATCGCGCAAAAGGCAATCAGATAAAAACCGATGCCTGCCGAATAAATTATCCCGTATGATAAAAAAACAGGCATGCTGAATAAAATAACCATCCAGGAAGAATCAAATGTGCTGCTTATCCATCGGGAAAGAAAAATATCACTGGACGAAACCGGCAGTGAATGAAGCAGAGGCAAGTCTCTGCTCAAGTACAGATGTGAAAGGCTGTTGATTATGTTGCTGAAAAGCAAGAGAGCAAAAAATGTTATCACCATCATGGAAAGAAGCTTCATGGCTAAAATATCGCCGAAATCTTCCACGCTATTAAAATAGTTAAGAACACGAAAGAAAATAACAAAAGCGCCAATCCAGAAAATCACGCCGACGGCGGCAAACATAAAGACTCGCCACCAATTATTTCCTTTTTTCCCCGGCCTGATGCCGATAATGCTGGAAAGCATACGCGGCCTTAATAATAATGGCAGAGCATTTCTCATATTATGCTTCTCGAACCAGAGTTAGAAATACTTCTTCCAGCTTTGCTTTTTGTGTTTGTGCGGCTGAATTTAATTGAGCCATAGTTCCTTGTGCCACAAGGTTCCCTTTATGGATAACGCCTATTCTGTCGCATAAATCTTCGGCAATGCTCAATGTGTGAGTAGAAACAAAAATCGCGACATTTTTTGCCGCTAGGTCCTTGAATATATCTTTTACCATCCGTACGGCGGAGGGATCAAGGCCGACCATCGGCTCGTCAACAACGAGAATTTTCGGGTCATGCATTAAAGCCGCGGCAATAATCAATCTTTGCTTCATGCCGTGAGAGTAAGCTTCAATTATCTCGTTTGCCCAATCCCAAAGAGCGAATTGACGCAGCAGATTATCTGAGCGCTGGCGCACAGTTTTTGCGTCAACTTCATAGATATCGGCAATAAATTTCAGAAACTCAGCTCCGGTAAGTTTTTCATAAAGAAACGGTCTGTCCGGGACAACGCCGATAATTTTTTTTGCGCCTACCGGATTTTCTTTCATGTCAATGCCGTCAATTATAATTTTGCCGGACGATGGTTCAATTATGCCACCCATCATGCGAATGGTGGTTGTTTTCCCCGCGCCGTTGGGGCCGATAAAACCGTAAATCTCGCCGGAGGCAACATGCAGGTTAATGTTATTTACTGCGATAGTTGTGCCGTAATCTTTTGTAAGATTTATCAGATTAATCATGTTTTGTGGAAAGCACCTCCAGTTTTATTTTTCCCATTACTCCGA
>JAFGKC010000142.1 GCA_016928765.1 Syntrophaceae bacterium | reverse complement strand
CGGTAAAAATGTTCGCAGCTTGATCAAGCAGGCTCA
The DNA here is from genome assembly GCA_016928765.1 of Syntrophaceae bacterium. Lineage (GTDB taxonomy): Bacteria > Desulfobacterota > Syntrophia > Syntrophales > Smithellaceae > UBA4810. Next base: position 21,912 of record JAFGKC010000142.1, on the reverse strand, counting down.
GGTAAGAGGAGTGGCTATTTTTTCCGGAGCTGATAAAGGCATACCAATTTATGAGTATTCACCGCTGGAAATAAAAAAAGCTGTTGTCGGTTACGGCAGGGCGGAAAAAAGGCAGGTGCAAGCAATGGTGAAGGCGATTTTGAAACTCCCCACGTTGCCTCCTGTAGACGCGGCGGATGCTTTAGCTGCCGCTATTTGTCACGCTAATTTTTCAAAGAATACAAAGGTTTAGGATGATTGCCTTAATCAGCGGCAAGATTGCATACAAGGGAATTTCTCACGTTGTTATTGACGCGCACGGCGTTGGATATCGTGTTATTATACCGCTGACTACTTTCTATGAACTGCCGGAGATGGGGAATGACATCACGTTACAAGTGTACACGCATGTTAAGCAGGACGGAATAAATTTATTTGGTTTTTATACAATTCAGGAAAAAGATATTTTTGAGCTGATGCTTTCGGTAAGCGGAATAGGCCCTAAAATGTCCATCAACATACTATCTGGTATTTCAGTACCAGAATTGATTAAAGCGATTGCTGGTGGTGATGTTAAAAAGCTGGTCAGTATTCCCGGGTTGGGTAAAAAGACCGCGGAACGTTTGATTCTTGAATTGAAAGAAAAAATTGTTAAAAAGATGATGCCGGAAGGCGTAGCGGCAGGTGCTGACACGAGAAAAGAAGAGGATATTATAAGGGACGATGTTCTTTCCGCGTTGGTCAACTTGGGATACAAAAATAATATCGCCCAGGATGCTCTGGATAAAGTAATTCGAGAATCAAAGCAGGAGCTGGCAATGGACGAGCTGCTCAAAATGACATTAAAAATTCTGTGGAATTAAAGTATTGTTTATGAGCGATCAAATCAAAAATCCTTTAATTAATCCCGTCTGCGATGACGAAGAATATAAATTTGATGTTAGCTTGAGGCCGGCTAAATTAAGCGACTATATCGGTCAGCAAAAAATAAAGAGTAATCTGGATATCTTCATACAGGCGGCAAAGAAACGCAGAGAGTCTTTGGATCATGTGTTATTGCATGGCCCTCCGGGTTTGGGAAAAACTACTTTAGCCTACATCATTGCCCGGGAAATGGGTGTGGATATCAAAGTAACATCGGGGCCCGTTGTGGAGAGGCCGGGTGATTTGGCGGCTATTCTAACAAATATGCAAAATAATGAAGTGCTGTTTATTGACGAGATCCATCGTCTTTCTCATGTCGTAGAAGAAATCTTATACCCGGCAATGGAAGATTTTCACATTGATATTCTGATTGGGCAGGGTCCTTCCGCCAGGTCGATGAAACTCGATATTCCCAAATTCACTTTGGTTGGCGCCACAACACGCGCCGGATTATTGACTTCACCGTTGCGTGACCGTTTCGGCATGCATTTTCGTTTGGAATTCTATTCTCCTGAAGAATTAGCGGTTATTATAAAGCGATCGGCCGCTATTTTAAAAATACAAATTTCAGATGCGGGAGCGGAGGAACTTGCGGGCCGAGCGCGGGGCACGCCGCGCATAGCAAACAGATTGCTCAAACGCGTTCGCGATTACGCAGAGGTAAAGTATAAAGGAAAAATAGATGATAAAATAGCGCGCGAAGCGTTAGCTTTATTTGAAGTTGATCAAAAAGGATTTGATCAGATGGATAGAAAACTTCTTTTAACTATAATTGAAAAGTTTAACGGCGGACCCGTGGGGTTGGAGAGTATTTCCGCGGCTATGGGCGAAGAAAAAACGACAATCGAAGATATATATGAACCCTATCTTATTCAGGAAGGATATCTGCAAAGAACAGCAAGGGGAAGAATCGCCTCCGCTAAAGCATACGAGCATTTTGGCATCAAAAATTCGAATGCGCAGAAAGATTTATTTTAACTTTCCGTGATTTACCAGAGGCAATTAGGTTATGAAATTATTAATGCACATATGTTGCGGTCCATGCACAATTTATCCCTTGAAAGAATTACGCACTAAAGGATTTGATGTAACCGGCATTTTTTATAATCCCAATATTCACCCTTATCGTGAATATCAAAAGAGAGGCCAAACACTTCAAGAATACGCGCAGAAAGCGTATTTAAATGTTATTTGGTCGGAATCTTATCCGATGGAAGAATTTCTAAGGCAGACTGCATCTAAGGGTGATGATAGGTGTATTTATTGTTTATCTGAACGGTTAAGATATACCGCGCAAATAGCCGCCCAGGAAAAGTATGACGCCTTTACCAGTACTTTGCTTTATAGCAAATACCAAAAACATGATATTATTCAAGAACTTGGGCATGAATTTAGTGGGAAAACCGGAGTAAGTTTTTATTATCAGGATTTCAGAGTTGGTTGGTCGGAAGGTGTTAATATATCAAAGGAAATGCAACTTTATCGTCAGCCGTATTGCGGTTGTATTTATAGCGAAAAAGAAAGATTTTATAAAAAGCAATTATAATAAACAAACTGTGGCAAATAAACCACACTAGATCTATTTATACGCTATCTAAAGCCGCTTCATTTAATATTATATCAATAATATCAACTATTTAAATTTTAGCAAACAAAACATGAAACTGGTATGAGATTTGCTGTTGTATTATTGAAATATCAGGAAAAGAATTATGTACTTACAACGTACTTTAAATAAAGAAATAAATTGTTCCAGTATTGGATTGCATACAGGGCGAAAAGTTAAAATGAAAATAAAGCCGGCGGAAGTTGATGCCGGTATCATTTTCAGGCGCAGGGATTTGCCCGATACACCGGAAATTCACGCGAACTTTAATAGTGTGTGTGATACAACGTTGGCGACTTCCATAGGAACCAACGGCACAAGGGTTGCTACAGTAGAGCATATTCTTTCTGCTTTTTGCGGTATGGGTGTGGATAACGCCATTGTTGAATTAGATTCATTTGAAGTGCCGATAATGGATGGCAGCGCTCTTCCTTTTGTTAATCTGCTTAAAGAAGTAGGTACTCACGCCCAGGATAAAGCAAAACGAATGCTTGTAATAAAAAAACCTGTTTCTGTTAATGAAGGAGACGCTAGCGCCTCGTTTTTGCCTGCGGATGAATTTAAAATTACATATGACATTGATTTTAATCATAATGTTATTGGCAAGCAATCATACAGCATGAGTTTTTCTGATGAAATATATGAACAGGATATATGTTCCGCCCGGACATTCGGTTTTTTAAAAGAGGTGGAATATTTACAGGCCAGGGGATTGGGCCTGGGAGGTTCGCTGGAAAACGCGATAGTTCTTGATGATGAAAAAATTATTAATAAAGAAGGCCTGCGTTTTCCTGATGAATTTGTAAAACATAAAATTTTGGATGCCATTGGTGATTTGTTTTTACTCGGGATGCCTATTATCGGTCATTTTGTGGCTTATAAATCAGGGCATCGTTTGAATAATATGCTGCTCAAAGAATTAATGAAGAACAAAGATTGTTGGGAAATTGTTAATTGCTCTGATGAAAAACAGCATTTCCAGAAGGTTAATTCTTATAGAGTGCCTACATTTAAAATTCTTGATTCAGTCCAGATCTAATTCAAAATAATCTTGATTTTTATTGTTATGTTACCTAGTATAAATGATTAAATTTATACTGACGGACTGGTGTTTCCTGGCTAAATGATTTATGTTATCAATGCCTTGTAATTAGCCAAGGCAAAGCTTGGAAACAACTTGATTCGCAGCGGCAAAATTAAAATATCTTGGTGAAACAAATTATGTCAAAAAGAAAAAAAATGTTCGGCGCAATAATTTTAGTTTTGGTTGTTTTTACCAGTTTATCATGTAAGGCAAAAATAGATGAGCCAAAAATTATGGATCTCATCATTACTAATAACGAGCAAAATGTTCTTTTATACGCCCGTTTAGTTAAAGGATTCAAAATCGATATGGAATCAGCGATAATGGCAGGTGTGCCTAAAGAATTTGTTCTTCATGTTAAGGTATACGAAGAAAAAGCGCGCATGTGGGATAAGAAAATAAAAAGCAGGAAGATTAAGCGCACAATTCAATATGATAATCTTAAGGAAACATTCAATATTATTACGAATGGAAATCAGGAGACAGTGACATTTTCTAATCTGCTGGAAGCTCAAAAAGCTATGGAGGATTTTGACGGAATTGTCATCATGCCGATAACTGCTCTTGAAACAAATAAAAATTATTATCTTAAAGTAAAAATTGTTATGAATAAATTCAGCTTACCGCTTAAGCTGGAACGTGTATTATTTTTTGCATCTTATTGGGATTATGCGACAGCCTGGTATAAACAGAAATTTATTTTGAAATAATTTACCGCCCCACAGCATTCGCTATAAAAATGAATAAAAAAAGCAAAAAAACATATCTAGATGAAAGAGAAATAAAGAAAAGGCGCCGTGAACTGTTTATTATGGTTTTTGTCGGCGTTCTGGCGGTCATTTTTACCGTAGTAGCTAGCAAAATATTCACTGATGAGGGTATGCCCATGTTGGCGAATATTTTTGTCTACGGCCTTTACATGATCTTTATTATTTTAATCCTTATTTTATTCTTTTTAATTGTCCGTAACGTTGTTAAGTTATTTAACGAGCATCGTCGTGGTGTCATTGGGTCAAGGTTAAGGACGAAACTTGTCGCCGCTTTTGTTGGTTTGTCTCTTGTCCCGACAATTCTACTTTTTTTGTTTGCCGTAAATTTTCTGTCTTACGGCCTGGAATTCTGGTTTAATGTAAAAACAGGGGAGGCGCTAAACAAATCCCTGGAAGTGGCGCAGATTTATTACCAACAGGCGGCGGAGCAGGCGAAATTTAACGCGCGTCAAATCAGCTCTGATATAACCAGAAATAGGCTTTATGAACCTGAACGTTACGAATATCTAAAAAATTTCATCAAACAGCGGCAAACTAATTCTAATCTTGGAATGGTGGAGACATATTTTGATTTTCAACTTCAAAACACTGTTTTTTCTGATGTTGAACATCCGGATTTGACTCCGGTTATGCTTGCACCAAAAATGCTCGAAGAACTTTATTCGGGGAAGGAAATATCTACGGTTGAAACGACAAATTATGGCGAAATAGTAGTCGGAGTAGCACCTGTTTTTTCTCAAGCCCTTCCTTCGGAAGTGATTGGCCGGGTTTCCGTGAGTTATAGCGTTCCGAAAGACTTTGTGGATAAATTAAGGAGTATTGCTGATGCCACACAACAATACGGCCAGATCAATATATTAAAAAATCCTATTAAATTCAGTTATATATTAACAATGTCCATTGTTACACTTGTTATTATTTTTTTGGCTACATGGTTTGGTTTAACATTGGCCAGCGGTATTACCGGCCCCATTCAAAACTTGGCAAGAGCGACAAACAAAATCACCGAAGGAAATTTGGATATTCAGATCGATGTTGAAGCGGATGATGAAATAGGCCTTTTGGTGAAATCGTTCAATAAGATGACCAGGGATTTAAAAAGGAGCAAAGGCGGATTGGTGGAGGCCAACATAAGCCTGGAAGAACGCCGGAAATATATAGAAACAATTTTACGAAATGTTTCCGCGGGCATCATTTCTTTGGATAAAAATGGCAAAATAACGACAATTAATCACGCGGCTGAAAAAATGCTCGATATTAAAACGGAAAATGTTTTGAACGAAAACTTCCGTGATCTTATGATGCCGGAACACCTTGAGCTTGCTGAAGAGTTCTTAAAAGAAATTCAAGACAGCAAGGAGGGAATGTTACAAAAGCCGGTAGAGCTTATGCTTAAAAATAGATCCCTCACTGTTTTATTGACGATTACAACTATAAGGGATGAGGAAGACAATGATACCGGTATGGTTGTCATGTTTGAAGATATGACGCAACTTCAACGGGCGGAACGCGCCGCGGCATGGCGTGAGGTGGCCAGAAGAATGGCTCATGAAATCAAAAATCCGCTTACGCCCGTTCAGCTTTCCGCTCAGCGATTACAGAAGAAATACGGTGACAAACTGGGTGAAGAAGGCTCTGTTTTTAAAGAATGCACTAAGACAATAATTGATCAGGTGGAAGTGTTAAAAAATTTAGTAAATGAATTTTCGCGTTACTCAAGAATGCCTGTTACCACCCCCAAGCTCAATGATCTGAACCAGGCTGTCGCCAATACTGTAATACTTTTTCAAGACGCGCATAGAGATATAAATTTTAAATTTAACAGATCGGATAATTTGCCCCAGTTTGAATTTGACGCCGAACAAATGAATAGAGTTTTGATTAACTTGCTGGACAATGCCGTAGCGGCAATTGATGATAAAGGCGGCAATATAGAAATCACGGTGGATTATGACGAGAATTTACGAAAAACCTCAGTAGCCGTTGCCGACGATGGAGCGGGAGTTCCAGCAAGCCACAAAGGGAAAATGTTTGATCCGTATTTTTCTACTAAAAAGTCAGGCACTGGTTTGGGGTTGGCAATTGTCAATTCGATAATATCAGATCATCACGGGCAGGTAAGCGTTTCTGATAATTATCCAAAAGGAACAATTGTGTCTTTTCAATTACCGATTGCAGGGGTATAAATAATAACTGAAGGAAATACAAAAATTCGTATTTATTAAATTATGAAGCAAACAATTCTGATAGTTGATGACGAAGAGAGCATATGTCAATCGCTGAAAGCTATTTTAAGCGATGAAGGGCACAATGTTCTTGTCGCGACAAGCGGCGAGGACGCGCTTAAAATAATGGAAGAAGATATGCCGCGATTGATTTTGCTGGATATCTGGCTTCCCGGGATCGATGGATTGCAAACTCTTGAAAAAATAAAAGCTCTGTATCCGAATGTTATAGTGATTATGATGTCGGGGCACGGGACAATTGAAACAGCCGTTAAGGCAACTAAACTTGGAGCTTTTGATTTTATTGAAAAACCTCTTTCGCTGGATAAAGTTATTATTATGGTTAATAACGCTCTCAATATTATCCGGCTGGAAGAAGAAAATGTTCTGCTGCGCGAAAAAGTGTCTCATCAATATGAATTAACAGGTAAAAGTCCGCAGATAACTGAACTCAAAGAGATGATAAGCATTGTCGCTCCGACAAACGCCTGGATACTTATTATGGGAGAAAATGGTACAGGCAAAGAATTAGTGGCGCGTTCCATACATCATTTAAGCCATCGTTCTCATAAGCCTATTGTTGAGGTCAATTGCGCGGCGATTCCGGAAGAACTGATTGAAAGTGAATTATTCGGGCATGAAAAAGGGTCTTTTACCGGCGCCACGGAGAAAAAGAGGGGAAAATTTGATCTGGCGCATGAAGGAACAATATTTTTGGATGAAGTTGCTGATATGAGCCTGAAAGCGCAGGCTAAAATATTAAGAATTCTGCAGGAGAAAAAATTTGAAAGAGTCGGCGGAAACAAAGTCATAGATATGGATGTAAGGGTGCTGGCCGCGACCAATAAAGATTTAGAACAAGAAATGGAAGAAGGCCGTTTTAGGCAGGACTTGTATTATCGCTTACATGTAATTCCTCTGATAGTTCCTCCGCTACGCGAGAGAAAAGAAGATATCAAACCTCTGGCAGAAAGATTTTTACTGGATGCCGCCGTGAAAGAAGGAGAAAAGCCGAAAATATTGACCGATGAAGCGCTGGCGGTGCTTATGGAACATGATTGGCCCGGTAACGTGAGGGAACTGAAAAATATTATGGAGAGATTAGTTATTTTAACCACTTCAGATGAAATAGTGGCAAAGGATATTCCGTCTTTATCGATAAGAACAGAGTATAAAAATATTACTTCAAAAAATGGTAGTATAGCCCTTGATCAAATAAGCGATTCGTTAAAGGATGCGAAACTTGATTTTGAAAAGCAGTTTATTTTGAAAAAACTGGAAGAAAATGAAGGCAACATCACGAAAACTGCTGAAGCAATCGGTTTAGAGAGGAGCAACCTTCATAAAAAACTAAAAAGCATGAAACTGGGAATAAAAGAATAATTCTTTGTAATTTTAAGACTCTTTTGTTTTAGCAGCGTATGTTTTAATATCAGCGATAGAAAATTTATTAAACGGAAGAAATATAATTCCTAAGACAATAATAAAAACAATAGACAGGAAGTGGTAAACCAAGGCAAAAGAAAGAGCTTCAGGTTTTGCCACGCCGAACAGACTCAATCCCAGAATACAAGCAAAATGCCAGTTTCCAATATATCCGGGAGCGGTGGGAATGGCGATTCCCGCAATTAAAATAATCATTAAAACAACAGAGGCCAAGACGGGCAGATTAAAACCAAATGCTAAAAACAGCGCATATATCGCCATTACATCGATTAACCAGATAAATACCGAAAGGAAAAATAAATAAAACAGCATTTTAATATCTGTAATGATCTTGAAACCGTCAATCAAGTGATGAATTATTCTTTCAATTGCGAGTGTTAATTTGCCGGGGAATTTATTTAAAATCCTGTTGATGATCTTCAATGATCTTTCACGCTGCCAGATCAAGGAAACGATGCATGAAATAAATATAAGTGTAATAAGCAGAAAAATAATACCGGATTTAATCATCCATGAAGGTAAATCAACAAACAAAAGAGCGATTATCATAATAAACAAAACGGCGAGGCCATCCAGCGCTCTTTCGATGATAATTGTTCCAAACGCCGAAGAAAATTTTACAGAACTTTTTTTAGAAATTAAATAGGGGCGGGCTAATTCTCCGAGACGCGCCGGAATAGCGGCAATAGCGAGAAACCCTACTGAGGTGACAGAAAACAAAGTAAGCTGGTCGATTTTTTGCAATGGTTTAAGGATAACACCCCAGCGATAGGAGCGTAAGAACTGCATAAACAGTATAATAATTATAAAAGCGGCGACCGGTAACCATTTAATATTTTTAAAAATATCGATAGTTTCATTTATATTTATCCCGCGTACGGATAAGTACACAAGGATAATGCTAAGTAAAATACCTACAAATATTTTCTTATTCATGTGATGGCAATACTCCGACCGAGCTTATTTCGGCGGATTAATTAGCAGACAGGTTTTGAGCAATTTTATCGTGCAGAAATTGAGACGAAAGTTTATTACCCAGTAATCCTACACGAACGGCAACCGTAGTCAAATCTTTTGATTTGTAGGTTATGTCTATTTTTACTTTTTCATCTTTAATGATGGAAGTAATGGTTCCTCGGGCAATCTCTTTGTAGGGGGTTACTTCGGTACCGCGCATATCGGCTACTGTTTTTTCGCAGGCGGCCCATACCTGTTCAAATGACGCTGCGTAATCCGATTTTAGTTCACCGGAAACATAATAATATGTTCCAACGCTCGCGCCGACGGCCGCTCCCCCGATGGCCAAAGCGGCGCAGCCGGAAAGAATAAAAACACTTAATAAAAGTAAAATATAAGAAGCGAGACTCTTTTTCATGAATGTCCCTCCAATAAATATTATTTTTTAAATCATATGTTTATTGTAAATGCAATATTAATTATGAATAATCATCAAATGGAAGTTGATATTATTAAAGTCGTTAACTTTATTTAAAAGGAATCAGCTTGCAATAAGGCTAATTACTTTTGGAGGCGAGTTTTTCAAATTCTTTTAAAATATCTTCCTGCTTTTTATTCAGATTTGTCGGGGTCTGCACAAAAAATTCCACTATTTGATCGCCGCGCTTGTTCCCGCGTATATGAGGAATTCCTTTTCCCTTGAGCCTGAATGTATTGCCGGTTTGTGTGCCTTTAGGAATTTTTAATTTTTCGTTATTATCTAATGTCGGCACTTCAATTGTCGCTCCCAGAGCGGCCTGTACGAAGGAAATAGGAATGCGGCAAAATACATCATCGCCTGAACGTGTAAAAAATTCGTGATCATCCACGTGTAAAAATACGTAAAGATCACCGCTGGGACCGCCGTGGTCGCCAGGTTCACCCTCACCGCGCAGGCGCAGACGAGAGCCTGATTCCACGCCCGCGGGGATATTAATCTGAACATTCTTTTTTACTGTTTCTTTGCCGGTACCGCGGCAGGAATTGCATGGTTTGGTTATGAATTTACCATGGCCGTTGCACTGCGGGCAGGTAGAGCTGATGGTAAAAAATCCGCTCGACTGTATAACCTGTCCGCGCCCCTGACAAGCGCGGCATGTTTCCGGTTCAGTTCCCGGAGAACATCCGCTTCCCGAACACTTGCTGCAAGTCGCCAGTTTCGCGATTTCTATTGTTTTTGATAATCCAAAAGCGGCATCCATAAAAGATATTTTTAAATCATAACGCAAGTCGGAGCCGGCGCGGACATAAGACCTGGATCTGCCCCTTGAGTTGCTGAAACCGAAAATGTCTTCAAAAATATCGCCAAAATGAGAAAAAATATCTTCAAAACCGCTGAAGCCCCTGAATCCCGTATTGCTTAAACCTTCATGGCCGTAATGATCATAAATTTCTCTTTTTTGCCGATCGCTTAACACCTCATAAGCCTCAGCCGCCTCCTTAAATCTTTCTTCCGCTTGTTTATCTCCGGGGTTTCTGTCTGGATGACATTGCATGGCTATTTTCCGGTAGTTCTTTTTTATTTCTTCATCGGAGGCTGTTTTATTAACTCCCAGAACTTCGTAGTAATCTTTCTTAATCATACTAATTATTCTTATTTCCCTCTTTCATGATTTTTAAGAGGGAATTGACTTCCTCCTGTTTCCCGGTTTTTTCTAATGCGTATTTGGCAAAATAGTATTTTTTTAACGAAATCGCTTTTTGTCCTATGTTTTCCCACTGGTCGGGGGAAGGTTCTTTGCTCATGATTTTCATCGCTCGCTCGAAAATCATGACATCACCCGAGTCAAAAGACATTTTTTTAATATTTTCTATCCCATCGAAATATTTAGCTTTATTATAAAAATCCAACGCGTCGGAAATATTACCGGCTTCCAGAAAAAGATCGCCATATTTTTTTAAGGTTTCCGCGTCTGTGTTATCTATGTATAATACTTTTTGTTTTAACCTGTAATCAGGGAGCTTTTTAATACCCAAAGATAACTCCTAAAAAAGAAAATCCGGTGACGTGCGCTAATATAATGATTACTTCTTTGAAGTCAATAGGATAAATCATTTGACGAGGCGCTGAAACGCCTCATCGTAGCGTGCCCTGGTTTTTTCGATAATATCCGGCGGCAGTTCGGGGGCGGGAGGTTTTTGATTCCAGTTAATGGAAAGAAGATAATCCCGTAAAAATTGTTTATCGAAACTATTTTGTCCCCTGCCTTCCTGGTATTTGTCAGCCGGCCAGAAGCGGGACGAATCAGGCGTCAGTAATTCATCAATAATAATTAATTTATCATCGAGAAGCCCGAATTCCATTTTGGTATCGGCGATAATTATGCCCGATTTCATGGCCAAAGCGACGGCGCGTTCATAGATGGTAATTGAATTTTGAATAACTTTAGCGGTCAAATCCACTCCGATTAGTTTTTCCATTTCTTTTTTGTCAATGGCGGTGTCATGCTGTCCATCCGGGGCTTTTGTTGTCGGGGTGAATATTGTCTCGGGAAGTTTTGAAGATTCTTTTAAGCCAGCAGGGAGTTTAATGCCCGAAACAATATTGTTCCTGCGGTAATCATTCCACCCGGAACCGGATAAATAACCGCGCACAATGCACTCTACAGGGAGAGGTTTGGCTTTTTTAACCAGCATGCTGCGTCCTTCCAGAATATTCAGATATGGGGAGCATTCCGGCGGATAATCAGAAACTTCTGTTGAGATAATATGATTATCGATAATGTCTTCCATTTGCTTGAACCAAAAAGCGGACATGCGATTTAAGATAACTCCTTTGCCGGGAATGGGATTGGGCATAATCACGTCAAAAGCGGAAATTCTGTCGGACGCCACAAGAAGTAGATTATCTCCAACGGAATATATGTCTCTCACTTTACCGCGGTTGAGAAATTTCAAATCGGGGAAAATCGTGTGCTGTATGGCGCTGGTCATGCTTGTTTACTCCTTAACGGAAGAAAGGGTTATATTTTTTTTCGTGGCCGATGGTGGAAGTAGGCATACGGCCGTAATTATGTCCGGGCATGACTTTTGTATCGTCAGGCAGGGAAAACAGTTTCATTTTAATCGCGTTGTGCATGACCTCCCAGGAACCGCCGGGCAAATCGGTTCTGCCGATTGCTTCCACAAAAAGAGTGTCGCCAGTAAATACGTATCCCGGCGTGTAAAGACAAATGCCCCCGGGAGAATGGCCGGGCGTATGGATTACGTTAAGTTCAATGTTGCCGGTGGTAATTAATTGCCCGTCTCTGACCAGAATATCAGCAGGCGGAGATTGTGTCGCGCCGAACATTCTGAGCATGGCTGCAGGCGTGGCCGTGAGCATTATCGCGTCTTCTTCATGTATAATTATTTTTGCCCCGGTCAGTTTTTTTATTTGCGCGTTTCCGCCGATGTGGTCGACATGCCCGTGCGTGTTGACAATATAATTTATGCGGAGGTTGTTTTTCTTTGCCTCGGCGATAATATCTGAGGCATTATCCGCCGGGTCAATCACCAAAGCGTCTCCGGTAATTTTATCACCTAAAAGATAAGCAAAAACAGCCATATGACCGACCTGCATTTGCTTTACAAACATAATCAGACTCCTTTGAAAAAAGATGCGGGTATCTAGCATTATTTGATTTTGTTCGTCAATTTAAATTAGGAGAGCGTTAATCACGCTTTAAAACGGCGGCAAAAAAACCGTCCATGTTATGAACATTAGGATAGGTGCGATAAAAATGTTTATTGTCAATAAGGATTTGGTTAATAGAAGATGGAGGTTCACATAGTGAGAAATGTTTATTTTGTGCCAAAAATTCATTTACTATATGTTCGTTTTCTTTGATCAGAAGAGAGCAGGTACAATATATTAAACGTCCCCCTTTTTTCACCGCCTGTGAAGAATTAGCTAAAATACTTTTTTGCAGGGAATTTAATTTATTGATATCTTTTTGCTTAATACGCCATTTTATTTCGGGATTGCGACTTAGTGTGCCGGTACCAGAACAGGGCGCGTCGATAAGGACATGATCAAAGCTATCTCGCAGATCCTCGGGAAGTCTTGCGCTTAAATCACAGGTAAGCGTTTTGATCGAAGTTATTCCCATGCGCGCCGCTTCTTTTGTAAGCGCGTCATTTTTTTGGGGATTGCTGTCGATAGCCAAGATGACACCTTGATCTTGCATGAGCGCCGCCAGATGCGTCGTTTTGCCGCCGCTTCCGGCGCAGGCATCCAATACGGAATCATTCATTGATGGATTTAAAAGAAACGAAATACACTGTGCGCCTTCATCCTGAATCCGAAAAAGCCCTTCAGAAAATGAGGTTATTTTCTGTATAGGCATATTCCCCTGATTGATGATGATGCCGTGCGGAGAAAAATTTGTTGGCGCGACATCAAAGCCCTGCAACTCTAGCTTTTGTATCAGCTCATTTCGTGATATTTTTAACGTGTTGGTTCTTATTGTCAGCGGAGCGATTTTATTGTTCGCGGCGCAAAGAGCTAAAGTTTCATCCTTACCCAGTGTCGCAAGCCATTCTTCAACCAGCCACAAAGGATGTGAATAAAATGATGCTATGTGTTGGGCGCTGTTTATTTTCAGGGGAGGGAAGGAAATATTACTGCCGCGGCGCAGGAAATTTCTTAAAATAGCGTTAATAAGCCCGCTCTTTTCCGGATTCACTTTATTTGCAATCTTAACGGCTTCATCAACCACGGCAAACGATGGAATTCGTTCGCTGAATTTCAGTTGAAAAAGAGAAATCCGGAGGATATTTTTTATTTGCTCATTCAGATTATCAAAATTTCCCCGATAAAGTTTTGCGATAATCCAATCGATATGTCCGCGTGATCTCAGCACGCCGTAAACAAGATGAGTGAGCAGCCGGCCATCGGGATTGCCGGTTAGTTGATAATCGTCAAGAGCTTTATCAAGAAGCGGCGAGGCGAAATCATGATTCATCTCTACCTGGGTAAGAATATCTACAGCTAAATGGCGAACTGATTTATTCATGAGTGCTCTTTGCTGTGTAGATTCCATAAACAAACTTTAATATGTGGAAATACGATAAAGAAGAATTGTTTCAAAAAAATCGGTCACAAAAACAAATATTATGTAGGAATTGCCGCGGGGCTTGTCTGATCGTCGTTCTTTCCTTTTTTGTTTAAGTAAAAATTCCTGATTGTAGCCATATCCTTATTGATGTCTCCTGACGGATATAAAAGTGGTCCCGCGCCGCCCGTTTTGGTGCCAAAGTCAATGAAAGCCAAAACGATTGGAATATTCGCTCCCGTGGCTATATGGTAAAAACCTGATTTCCAGTAATCAACTTTGTGCCGTGTGCCTTCCGGGGCTAAAGCTAAAACAAATTTTTCATTTTGATTAAATGTGTTTATTATTTTGTCTACAATATTACTGTGCGATGATCTGTCGGTGGCGATGCCGCCCAGCCATCTGATAATCGGAGCGAATGGCCAGCGGAACAATTCTTTTTTGGCTAAAAAGCGCGCGTCAAGTTTCAACGCGAACGCCAGAATGACGCCGTAAAAAACATCCCAGTTAGAAGTATGAGGAGCGACAATAATGATATATTTATTTTGTTCGGGAAGAGGCCCTATCGCTTTCCATCTTAGTGTTTTTAAAAGAATCAGAGAGATGATTCGCAGAAATGTTTTTAAAACAGGCGTGGTAAAAATCGTATAACGTGGCACAGTAGCCCTCCAAGGTAAATTAATTATTTAAGCGAAGTATATTTGAGTCTGATGTGTAGTGCAAGAATAAATATTATTCAAGAAAGAGTCACGATAAAACAATTTATCTGCGCTATTTTTTTCCCAATATATTGCTCGGATTTAGTTTGTATCCGCGTAAGAATTCATTTGCGGACATCCTTTTTTTACCGGCAAGCTGAACTTCCTTTAAAATTACGTATCCGTCAGCTGCGGTTATAGCTATTCCATCCGCTAATGAATCACCAAAGGAACCAGGCAATTTGTCCGTTATTTCCGGTTTCGGCTCTGCCGCGTAAATTTTGAGGAGCTTTCCTTCAATAAAACTATACGCGGTAGGTGATGGACTGAGGCCGCGGATAAGATTGCATATCTCGATAACACTGTTGTGCCAGTTTATTTCACCCATTTCTTTGGTGATGCGTGGAGCAAACGTGGCCAAAGATGAATCCTGAGGGCGAGGCTGTGGTGTGCCGGACAGAATTTGTTCGATTACTTTCATTAAAAGTGTGGCGCCATGTCTGGCCAGTCGGTCATGAAGATGACCGTAATTTTCTGACGGATCGACAAAAGTCTCTTCCTGCTCTAAAATAGCGCCGGAATCCATTCCTTCATCCATCATCATTATTGTCACGCCTGTTTTGGTTTCACCTTTTATCAGAGTCCAGTTAATGGGAGCAGCGCCTCTGTATTTGGGCAAAAGCGAAGGATGAATGTTCAGGCATCCCAGACGAGGAATATCGAGGATTAATTTAGGAAGTATTTGGCCAAACGCCGCCACAATAATTATTTCTGGATTTAATTCTTTAGCCAATTCAAAAAATACCTGTTCTTTTATGCTGTTAGGCTGATAAACAGGAAGCCCGAATTTCTGCGCCAGAATTTTCACGGCCGGAGGATTTGTAACCTGGCCCCTGCCTTGCGGACGGTCAGGTTGCGTAATAACACCGACTATCTGATATTTTTCAGTGTGTAACACCTGTAGGGCGGGCAGAGCGAATGAAGGTGTGCCCATGAACATAACCCGTAAATCAGTCATATAAAGAATCCTTTATTTTTTCGGAAAAAACATATAGGTATTTCATGTATTGTGTCAAGGATGACTTTAGTTAATAAAATTTTGAAATAAAAATAATTTTATAGTAATAAGGTTAAGAGAAAAATATATAAGTCTTAAAAAATTTTGATAAGGGAGGCAAATATGAGAAAATGGTTATTAATATTAATTGTATTTTTTCTTTTTGCTTGCGGTGATCAGCCCTCGACTGATTTAATTCGGGAAGATTTTCAGCGTGTATACCCAAAGGGAGAAATGGTTTTATTAAAACCCTTGGAAAAAAGTGCTGATACGTACCGGGTGGCTATTAGTTATCATCCCGACACAAGTTATGAAGTGGAAACACAGGGGAAATTTAAGGAAGACGTATTTCTCTATAAAAAGATTGGCGATAAGTGGGTAAATACCTGGCGTAGATCGAGCGGGCGATAAACGTTAACTAAATATCATTTGCGCGGATATAAAAATCCCATAATGAAAAAATCCTATTTCGCCGTATTTTTTTGGATTATTGTTACACTGGCGGTTGGCTTGGCAGCCGGTATGGTAAGCCGTCCGGATGCATGGTATTACACTCTGAATAAACCTGTTTGGAATCCTCCCGCGTGGATATTTGCTCCTGTTTGGATTCTGCTTTATGCATTGATGGGTGCTGCCGCCGGACTTATCTGGCAGAGACGCGCTATTTCCCAATCGACGTTAGCCCTTAATCTTTATGTAATCCAGTTAATTCTGAATATTATTTGGCCGTTAATATTTTTTGGTATGCGCAACCCCGGATTGGCCTTCGCGGAAATATGCCTGCTGTGGATAGCTATTGTCGCCACGCTATTTGCTTTCTGGAGAGTTTATCGCCCGCCCGGTTTTTTGCTGATGCCTTATTTTTTATGGGTGAGTTTTGCCGCTGTGCTTAATTTTACCATCTGGCGCATGAATATCAGCGTCGCCTGATATTTTACATGAAATTTTCCGGATCAATATCCACGGTCACCTTCACGAAACTATTTTTATGCTTATGAAGCAATTCCCGCGCGATGAGGCGTAATATATTTATATTAGTGCCCTTAATCAGCATTTGAAAGCGAAAACGGCCGTTTAGCTTGGCCAGCGGCGCTGGCGCGGGGCCGATTATTTCGACAGAGTTTTTATGGGCATCAGTTATTAAGTTTGTTTTTTTAGCCAGATTTTTACTTTCGCTAATCACCGTGTCTTTTTTTACGGAGGATAAGCGGATATTTATAATGTGCCCGAAGGGCGGGTATTGAAGTTCCTGGCGGAACTTCAATTCATCATTATAAAAAGATTTATAATCATGATTTTTCGCGTTAAGCAGGGCATAATGTCCCGGGTTGAAAGTTTGAATGATGACTTTTCCCGGATTGTCGCCGCGCCCGCCGCGCCCGGCGACCTGCGTTAGAATCTGAAAAGTTTTTTCTGCCGCCCGAAAATCAGGCATATTCAGGGATGTATCAGCAGCCACTACGCCGACCAGTGTAATAAAAGGAAAATCGTGGCCTTTGGCGATCATTTGCGTCCCGATAAGAATATCAATCTTTTTTTCTTCCAGATCTTTCAGAATTTTTTCATACGCGCCCTCGCGCGATGACGTGTCGGAATCCATCCTTTGAACCCGCGCCGCGGGAAAAAGCGTTTCTATTTCTTTTTCCAGCTTTTGCGTGCCCGCTCCATAGCTCCGCACTCGGCTTCCCCCGCAGGATGGGCAAACGGGAATCGCTTTTTGCTGGAAGCCGCAATAGTGGCATTTGATGATATTTTCGGAAAGATGATGTTTCAGCGATACGGAACAATTAGGGCAGTGGAAGTTATATCCGCAATCAGCGCAGACTAAAAAAGTGTCAAAGCCGCGTTTATTGAGAAAAAGCAAAACCTGCTCATTATTTTTCAGCGTGTCCGCGATCGCCGTGATAAGATTGTCGGAAAGCAGAGGCGTTTTCCCCTGTTTTTCTTTTTGTGATTTCATGTCGATGATTTCCACCATAGGCAGTGGCCTATTTTGGACACGCTGAGATAGCTCCAGATAAAGATACTTTTTATTTTGCGTGTTGAAAAATGTGCGCAGGCTGGGCGTGGCTGAACCGAGTACCGCGACGGCGCGCATATTTTTTGCTTTGACTACAGCCAGGTCGCGTGCGTGATAGCAAAGCCGGTCATCCTGTTTGTAGGAAGAGTCGTGTTCTTCGTCCACGATAATCAGTTTAAGATGGGGTAGGGGAGCGAAAACAGCGGAACGAGCTCCAATGACCAGTTGGATTTGCCCTCGTTTGATTTGCCGCCATTGATCATAACGAACAGACTCCGATATTGAACTGTGCAAAACAGCGACTTTATCTTCGTCAAATCGGCCCGAAATGCGCGATATTAGTTGGGGAGTAAGCGCGATTTCCGGTACCAAATACATAGCCGTGCCGCCGCTTTTTAATACTTGTTCTATTGCCTTAAGATAAACTTCAGTCTTTCCGCTGCCTGTTATGCCGTGCAGTAAAACTGCGGTAAAATCATTATTATTTAAGCGAGAAGATATTTCAGACAAAGCGGATTCCTGTTCTTTATTTAGTTCAATTTCTTTATCGGCTCGGTTTAATGCTGAATCAAGAGAAGCGCGGCGGATGACTTCGGCGGAGTTTAATTCCAGCAGCCCCTTTTTAAATAAACCGCTAATAACGCTCGCGGATACATTGGTGGACATAACCACTCTGGTTGTTGAAGAGGGGCCGTGTTTTTCCAGAAATTCAATCACGGTTTTTTGCTTGGCTGTAAATTTTACGTGATCGAGTTTGTTTTGGGTAAGCGAACATATTTTTTCCGTGCGCACGGCAAGCTGTTTGTTTTGCTTTTCTTCAAGGCGCAAAAGTTTCAGAAGATGCAGGCCGCGGACGGCGGAAGCGGCATTCGTAATTTTACATTCCTGAGCCAGTGTTTTCAGCGTGACGCCCTGCGGATAATTTTGCAGTACGGCAAGAACTTTTTCCTGTGTCGGCGTGAGCGCGATTCCTTCCAAAACAGGTGTGGGAATAATCCAGAGAACATCTTTTTTCTCCGTGCCGCTGGGGATTATTTCCGCGAGCGCTTTACCCAGAGGATAAATATAATAATCACAAATCCATTGATAAAATTCCAGATCATTTTGATTAAACAGAGGTTCTTCGTCGAGTATTTCCAAAACGGATTTTATGTTAGCAAGCTCGCAGGAGGATTTTATTGCGACGACAAAACCGGTGCGTTTTCTGCGGCCAAATGGAACAAATACGCGCTTGCCCACATCCATCATATTTTTCAGATTCCGCGGCACTTCGTATGTGAAGAGTTTATCGTGGGGAATATTTAGCGCGACATTTACAAACATGGTATTTTTGGCTTTATCTGTTTTCAAACAAAAAACGCCCCTGAAACGGAGCGTCTTTAAGTTTTATGTATATTATTGCTATTCTCCCTTGAGCTTTTCCATCTTTTCCTGTTTTGTTTTGCAGTCAATGCATTCAGTGGTTACCGGCCTGGCCATCAGCCTCTTTTCCGAAATTGGCCCACCGCAAGATTCGCAAATACCGTAAGTTCCGTCATCGATTCTTTTGATTGCTTCCTGCATTTTAACAATCAGCTTGCGCTCTCTGTCCCGTATTCGCAGCTCAAAATTACGGTCTGCTTCCAGTGATGCCCGGTCGGTGGGATCTGGGAAATTTTCTTTGCCGTTAGTCATTTCGGAGACAGTTTTCCCCGCTTCGCCCAAAAGTTCGTTTATTTTCTGGATGAGCATGTTACGAAATACTTCAAGTTTTTCCGGTTTTATGCCTACCTGTTTTTCCAATTATCCTCACTCCTTTTCAAAACTAAATGAGTCTTTTACCTAAAGGGTAAATGTTTGTAAAGCAAAATAATCAATGCCGGAATATGTCAAAAAAAGGCGATTATTCAGTCTGTAGGAGAATATACCTGCCTGATCTTATCAACGATTGATGTTGTTGATTTACCATTAATTTCAGGTATTAAGGTCAATTTCCCGCCCCATTTTTTGATTTCATCACGGCCTACCACCTTATCCTCCGCCCAATCTCCGCCTTTGATCAGCACATCCGGTTTTAAGAGATTAATCAGCTCCAATGGTGTTGTTTCATCAAATATAGTCACGAAATCAATAAATTCAAGAGCGGCCATAATTTCCGCTCTGTCTTCCTGGGCCACCAGCGGTCTTTTCTCTCCCTTGATTTTTTTCACGGAAGTGTCGCTGTTTAGCGCCAAAACCAGAATATCGGCGGTTTTTTTGGCTTCTCTGAGATACCGGACATGCCCAACATGCAGAATATCGAAGCAGCCGTTGGTAAAGGCTATTTTTTTGCCTTGCTTTTTAAGCGTATCAAGTTTCTTTTTGAGCGTGTTTCGATCAAATATTTTATTCATAAAAAATCCTGTCTAAATAACGCGGGCCAGTGTCAAAACGGCAATTTCTTTTACGCCCGCTCGGCGTAAAATCTTGGCGCATTCATTGACAGTCGCGCCGGTGGTGTAGACGTCATCGATCAGAATGATATTATTTTCTTCTGCCGCCTTTGTGTCGGTAACGGCAAAAGCTCCTTTGATATTCTGCTCCCGTTCTTTTTTGTGCAGGCCAGTTTGTGTTAAAGTAGATTTAGTGCGTTTTAGCAAGAAATAATTTAAGGGGATTTGCCATTTTTTTTTCAGAGCCTGCGCGAGAATAACCGATTGATTGAAGCCGCGCTGACGCAGTTTTTTGATATGCAGAGGCACGGGGACGATCAGGGAATAATTACGGTAATCAAAGTCAGGGAATTGAAAATCAGCCATAAAAGAAGCCAGAATAGAGCCGACAGATAAATCACGTCCGTATTTGAACTTGCGAATGGCTTCCAGAATCGCTTTTTCATAAGCGGCAACAGCGCGCGCTATGGAAAAATATGGTCTTTGTTCCAGGCAATGTCCGCACAGGTGATTGCCCGCCGGGCTGTCCAAAAAAGCCATACCGCAGACCGGGCAGATTCTTTTATTTAAATATTTTATTTGTTCATGGCAGGCGCCGCAGAAATATTTTTCTTTTTCCGGGTGTAAGATTTCCGAACAGCCCAGGCACGCGGGGGGGTAGATGACATCGGCGATATTTTTAAATACGCTTTGCCAAATCAAGACATGTCCTTGTTTAGCCGTTTTACTTCCGTTTTATTTTCGTCAACGCGCATCTTCGGCGCGTCCCAAAGATTTTCAACATCGTAAAAAGAGCGGATATTTTCCTGGAATATGGATATTACCACATCGTCGTAATCCAGCAAAACCCACTGCGCGTTATCAACACCCTCCACGCCCAGAGGCCTGATGCCCGCTTTTTTCAGATATTCCTGAATCGCGGAAGAAATCGCCTGCACCTGACGGTCGGTCGCGCCGGAACAGATTAGCATGTAGTCAGTGAAGCTGGAAATTTTTTTTACGTTTAAAACAATGATGTCTTTGGCTTTTTTCTGCAGGGTCGCGTTGATGCACAAAAGTAAGCGCTTGCGTGTTTCGTCTTTATTTGCCGCCAAATAAAACTCCTTCTTAAGGTATTTAAGCCGAAGGCCTAAAGCATAAACTGATTGGTTATGACCGGGTATTAAATTTCTTCAGTCTTAGGCCTTTGGTCTTACAGTCTATACATGCCATAAAACACGTTAGATGACAATAATGTAAATAACATAACAGCATTATTGGATTAATTTACTTATTGTGATACGATTATTTAAACCAAAAAAATAATAATTAACATTAACATATAAAGAATTCAATTATCCAATATTCGAGGGAAACATGAAACAACTAAAATATAAAATAATCATGATAGTTCTTATTATTTTTGCTTTTGCGTTTAGTAATAATTGTGGCGGTAGGGATGACAAAGTCAAAACTAAAATATTAATAGCAGCTGATTGGGGATCCGAAGAAGGAGAATTCGGTATCTATGATGGCGACAAAATTCCCGATAAGTATGGAGTAGTTGATTTTATTATAGCGAAAGATGAAATATACATTCTCGATGGGCTAAACGGCAGAATTCAGATTTTTGATCTCAAAGGCAATTTCAAGAGAGTAATCAAATATGCAAATAAATGGG
>JAFGKC010000141.1 GCA_016928765.1 Syntrophaceae bacterium | reverse complement strand
CGCCCGATAAAAAACAAAATTTGATATTTAAGATGGATCAGTTGGTGCTTTGCTCGTAGTGGTTATATCCGAAAGCTCTTCGTAAACAATTAGTGCGGGTGCTTCATAATCTTGTTCCAAAATTTACACTCCTCAGATAATTAAAATACCTTTAAAAGTTTAAGGTTAAAAATATCCTGTTTTAATCTACTACTGTTTTGCTTGGAGGTAGCCCCCCAGCCGTGATCTCTGAAAGCTCCTCATAAACGACCAGTTCAGGTTTTTCGTATTCCTGTTTCACTATAGACCTCCTTAGCCTTTTTTCAATAGATATAGAGAATTACTACAATAGAAAGGCCTTATAGTCAAATTATTTTGATTTAGCAGAAAATTTATCTGCATTTTACAGAGCCTGTGATTGACACCATAATTTACTTCTCTTATACTGGATTATAAAAAAATTAAATAATACCAGTAATTAAAGAGGCGGTTGTTATGAGGGTTTTATTTATCGGCCAAAGCGGGTCTTTCAGCACATATCCCCTGCGCAAAATCGCGGCGGAGCACGAAATCGCGGGCATTGTGGAATCCGTGCCGCAAAAGTACACGCCGATGAAAGCAAAGCTGCTAAAATTTTTAACCCGCGGCACGGCAAAGCAGGCTCTCATCTCAATGTCCCGACAAATGTCCGTGCCCTACTTTTTGCTGCAGAGAGGCAAAAACAACAACCTGCCGTCCTTTGTCCAAGGCCTTAAGCCGGATATTATCTGTGTGGTATCCATGTCTCAGTTGTTGCCCAAAGAAGTTTTTTCTATACCCAAATACGGAACCATCAATTTTCACCCGGCCCTGCTGCCCAAATACCGCGGCCCTAAACCTATTTTCTGGCAGTATTACTTTATGGAGCCGGAATCCGGGGCGACCATTCATTATATCGACGAAGGCGAAGATACCGGAGACATCATCAAGCAAAAGAGCATTCCCATATTTTTGGGCATGAAAAGCGGGGAACTCGTAAATGAAATAACCATTATTGGAGCGGCACTCATGGCAGAGGCGCTTGACGAGATAAGCAAAGGGACTGTCCAGAGCGTACCGCAAAAGCATCTGCCCTGCCCTTTTCGGGCAAGGCGCGAGAAAAAGGGCGAAGAGCTTATTGACTGGAACTGGCCGATTGAACGCATCTGGCATTTTTTGCGCGGAACGGCGTATCAGGACAAAGTATTTAAGTACAAACTTCCGGGTCTATTCTGGCTGACAACAGAGTTTAAAAAAGGCGAAACTGACGGCACAGCGGGAAATTTTCGCTGGAGTTGGCATGGATGCTATTTAACCCACAGGGAAGGAAAACTTTTTGTTACCCCGAAATGGTCATTAAAAGATTTCGCCCGAGCTTTATATCACTTGGCTTTAAAAATAACGGGATAGATTGAACAAAAGAAGATTAGTCCTTGAAAAAAGGCGCCCAATGCCGCTAAAATCCGTGTGTGTTAAGCGCCTGGTTATAAAACTCAAGCTGATTTATCCGGGTCCGCCGCTCATGAATCCCGTTGTTACATCCGAAAGGTCTTCATAAACTATTAATTCGGGTTTCTCGTATTTTTCACTCACGGCTATTTCTCCTTTAATTTCACATTATTCGTCACTAAATACAATAGAAAATAGTTTGTGTCAAATTCTATCGGTATTACGAAAGAATCACATTGACACTCATATAGCTTCCTTATATTTTAGGCAAAAATAATGACTATCTCTTTAAACAAATTATTCTATGCGGCGAAGTTGCTGCTTTATCGTGTGTATCGCTATCTGCGGCGGCCGTCTGTGCTGCGCCGGATCGTGGTCAGCGGCAAGGCAAAACCTCGCATTGCCAAAAACTACTCGGCCAAAGACCAGGTTTTTGTCCATCTATATACTAACGAAGATGCAGACCTGAAAGCTTTGTGTAACTCTATTGCGTCAGCTTGGGATAAGACCGATCGGATTTTAATAAAGATTAACCTCAATACCGCGGACGCCTATCCCGCATCTACCGACCCGGAATTTCTCATCGCCCTGCTGGACGCGTTTCGCGATAGAGGTTTTAAAAATTTGCTGGTCGGCGATTGCTCATCCATGGGCGCATTGCCCACGCGCAAAGTGGCGGCGAAGGCAGGTATCACCAAAGCTCTGCGTGGCAGGGCCAAGCTTTTTTGCTTTGACAACGAACCATGGGGCCAAATCAACACGGCAGGAAAATACCTTCCCTTAGTAACCGTTCCCCGAATAATGTTCGATGTCGACCGCATCATTCATTTGGCCAATATGAAATCACACGCGCTGGCGGATTTCAGCTTCGGCATGAAGTTAGGCGTGGGCTACATGCATCCCCTAGAGCGATGCGCGTTGCACGATGAATTCCTGCAGGAAAAAATCGCGGAACTGGCTCTCGCTGTTCAGCCGGATCTGACGATAATTGACGGACGGCGGGCGTTTGTTTCCGGCGGGCCGGTGCATGGTCGCGTGGAAAAAGCCGATGTAGTAATATGGGGCGAAAATCCCCTGGCAGTTGATGTGGAAACATATCGCAGATTATATGCGTTAAAGAAAAAATTTGCATGTTTGGAAGGATTCACGCAAGATCCTTTTGCCATGCGCCAGCTGAAGCACGCGCGGCAAATAGGCGTCGGGAACAAAGATTGGCAGGAATATAACATTGTGGAAATATAAGGGTTACGATTTGCCGCTTGATTTGCCTCTGATTATATCAGCGCTGGTAAAATTGCTGTATTATGAAATGATGATTTGTTTCCGGCCGCTGCCGGTGATTTTTGCGAAAATCAGAGAGACAAACTTTGATGCTTCGCCTGCCTTGTCTACACAGCAGACAAATATAATCCTGGATAAATTATGGCGCGCCTGCGGTTTTTGGATGGCGCGTGTTCTGAAAAATCCGCGTCCCTGCCTGCGACGCTCGCTTGTATTATATAGCTGGTGTAAAAAGCATGGCGTGGAGAGCAAAGTAGTTGTTGGCGTGGATAAAGACGGTGACGTTCTCAAGGGACATGCCTGGCTTTATGTGCGCGGGCAGGTGTACAGAGAAGACCCGGAGTTGCTGGCCAGAGATTATACCGTAATGCTGGAAGGGTAATAAATAGTTATGCGCTTTTTATTCATCACACACGGCGTAGAAACAAACTTATTTCAAGGTCCGCATTGGCTTCCTCTGAGCTTTGCCTATATCGGAGCGATGCTGAAAAAACACGGTCACGAGGTGCAGGTTTTTGACCGCTACGCGGCAATTGATCGCTTAGGGCAAGAAGTAGAAAAAATCGATCAGGTGATGCTTGGTACGATAAAAACTTTTCAACCCGATATAATAGGTCTTAACACCGTATCGCCGATAATTTATGACACAGCGCATTGCGCAAAAATAATCAGAAATATTTTCAGCGGCATCATGCTCGCCGGGGGGCATCACGCGACAGCTCTGCCTCGCCTCACGCTGGAAAAAATACCCGAGCTCGACGGTGTGGGAATAGGCGAAGGCGAGGAATCTCTGCTAGCTTTAGCCCACGGAAAAAATCCGAATAGCATCCAAGGATTGCTTTGGCGAGAAAATACTTCCAAAGAAAGTTTTGGCCGTGTCGAAAATCTGGACTTGCTGCCCTTTCCCGATTTTTCCCTATTCGACACAGAATTTTACACGCGCCGCACTTCCTCTATTATCCGCGGCTTTCATTTATCCACGCTTTCCCTGCTAACATCACGAGGCTGCTCTCAGCGTTGTTCTTTCTGCACCGAATCACTGACCTATGGCGGCGGCGTGCGTTTCCATAGCACAGATTACATTACAGAAATGGTAGCGCGGGCACTCAAACAATATCCGCATGTTGAAGGCATCTATTTTCACGACAACGATTTTATGGTTGCACCGGCGCGTGTTGAAGAAATCTGCCGCGGGTTTATCGAAACTGGACTGGCCAAGCGCTTTGTCTGGGCGATTCAGGCACGCGCGGACAGGTTAAATCCAGACCTGATGCGCCTGATGCGCAAAGCGGGCTGCATAAAAATGGAAATCGGAGTTGAGGCTGCTTTGCAAAAGAATTTGGATTCCGTGCGCAAAGGCACAACGGTTGACACAAATGAACAAGCCCTGCGGCTGTGCCGTGATGCCGGGATCAGCGTGCACGCGTATATTCTGACCCAGACAGAGAATGAATCGCTTGCAGATTTGAATTTTACGCTCTCTTGGCTCAAAAAAAATCGGCCGGATACATTCAGCCTGCATCCTTTATTGCGTCACCCTGGCTCTGTATTATACAAGGAAAAGGGAAATAGCTTTTTTGAAACTCACGACTGGACAAGGGAAAACGTTCTTCGCCTTTATAATGAAGATGTTTTTTCCAAGGTGAGCCCGCAGGAAAGAAAAAACTGGGCGCTATCACCTTACAATCCTTTTTACAAAAGGCATCACCGCATCATCCGCTACAAGCTGAATCCTTTGAAAAAATGGCCCCAGATGTTGTACGAAGCGCTGATACGCAGATTGAAAAAACGATTTGCCGTCTGATCTTGTGGGCACAAGCTGTGGCATAATATAGCCTCTGGTGCTATAATGAGTCGCGTATTTAACAGTTTTAGGAACTTGCTTTTTCATATTCGATTCAGGTGAGCAATGCCCTCAAGAAAACAGGCCGCAAGTAACAGTTATTTTCCGGATGCGATAAAACGCCTTATCGATCAGGAAGCGCAATCGGGTGATTTTCGGTGTGGACTTCCTGCGCATGCCGGCGACAAAGAGTGCCGTCATCTGTTTCTGAATATCTATGACGAGGCAAAAATCAGAAAGCACCTTGAAGAAATCGGCCTGATTTCTTACCTGCAAAATAAAGGCTACTCTAAAATAAAAATAACAGCGGAAAAAGAGGGGCTGTTTACTTCACGATTCAAAGTTTATGACACACTGTCCGCGCCGGAAAATATTCTTATTGACACGCGTTTCAGCGAAACTTTTTTTACGCCGCGTGCTGAATTCTGCAGCGTGTTTAATGAAAAGAATGAGGTTTGCTCATTTAATCTGGTTGTTATCGAATGGATCGAAACAATCGACCCCAGGGCACAATTTACCCCAGACCGCCCGCAATTGCCGGGGCAGAAAAAACCCGGCTTGGGTATTCTTTCCTATATCAAAAGATTTCTGATGCTTTTGGGCAAAGATATTTCCCGCGACGGCTTTATGAAAATCGCTGATCACGTGCATACTGCGATCATGTATGCAGACATTTTCATGTTTGTGAATCCTAATCGTCAGGGTTATCTCAACGCTTTGCGTCGCGACATGGAAAAATATACGCTAAGCGATATCGCCTGGGGATTTTTAACTGAAACAATATACGATCAGAAAACCGGCGTCGCGGAAAAACATATTCCCGCGGAGCAGATTTTGCCATTGTCGGATAAATTAATGGAGCATTGCACTTCCCGAACATACGCGCAGGGCGTGCAGGCGGCTTACGAAAACAAATCATTTAGCTTTGATTATGATAAAATGCTCCTCAGCAAGAAGGAATGGCTCAAAAACAATAATCTGGAAGACGCGTAGAAGCAAATTTTTATTCATGGCCACAGAAAAACCTGGTGATTATGTTTCCCATAAAAATTGTTGCTTTCATCTTCAAAAACCTTAATAATCTGTATCGTCGGTTTTGTTCGTTAAGAGGGTATTTTTAACCCAAGCAGTTCATAGGGGCGCGCTGTTATGGCAAAAGCAAAAATCATAAAAAAGTCCTTCGGCCAGGGCATAAAGGCGTATCGCGAAGAAAGAAAAATGAGCATCAAAGACCTGGCCCATGAAAGCGGATATCCCGCCAACCTTCTGGAAAAAGTGGAAAAAGATGAAATCACCCCGCCGGTGGCGCTTGTGTTACAGTTAAGCCGCACGCTCAAAGTGGATGTGGGGGCGCTTGATGACGACAAAAAATCTTCTTCCCGGGTAAAAAGCCAGAAAAAGCGCGCGGGCGCTTACGCCTACACGCAACTGACCAAATCTGGTTCAGATAAACATCTCGGCGCGTACCGTGTAACTATCGAACCGAAAACAGCGCATGAAGGCGTTGAATATCATCATGACGGCGAAGAATTCATCTATGTGTTAAAAGGCAGGCTTTCTATAACGGTAGGCAAAAACACCAGTGTTTTGGAACGAGGCGAATGCATTCATTTTAATTCAGCGCTGCATCACGCGCTCAGCAATCCTTCTGACGAAAAAGCGGAACTGCT
>JAFGKC010000015.1 GCA_016928765.1 Syntrophaceae bacterium | reverse complement strand
CAAATATGCCGATGATCCGCAAAGATAATAATGATTTAATTTACAAAACAGAAAAAGAAAAAATTAAAGCGGTTATTGAAGAAGTAAGAGAGCTGAACAAACAAAAAAGGCCGGTTTTGATCGGAACTATTTCGATAGAAAAATCGGAACTGCTCAGTAAATATTTAACCCGCGCCGGCATTAAGCACTATGTGCTTAATGCCAAAAATCATGAAAAAGAAGCGGAAATTGTCGCCCAGGCGGGACAGCCGGGGATGGTTACTATTTCCACTAATATGGCCGGCCGTGGTACGGATATTCGTCTGGGAGAGGGTGTTGCCCAAGCGGGAGGTTTGCATATTCTGGGTACGGAAAGACACGAAAGCCGACGTATTGATAATCAGCTGAGAGGCCGTTCCGGCCGCCAGGGTGATAATGGTTCATCACGTTTTTATCTTTCTTTGGAAGACGACCTTTTAAGAATATTTGGCGCTGAGAGAATATCAACAATTATGGATAGAATCGGCATAGAAGAAGATCAGCCAATTGAGCATAAATACATTTCCCGTGCCATAGAAAACGCCCAAAAACGTGTCGAAGGGCAGAATTTTGATGCCCGTAAACACCTGCTTGATTATGACGATGTAATGAACAGGCAAAGAAAAGTCATTTATGAGCAACGTAAAAAAGTCTTAAGAGGAGAGGACTTATGGGCAGATGTTAATGAAATGATTGAGGAGATTGTTGATGATCTCCTGTTGGAATTTATAGATGAAAAAGCCCATGTATCTGAATGGAATTTAAAAGGGCTGGAAGACGCGGCATATAAACAATTTAGTTTAAAACTTAAGTTATATGATGAAAAGAAATTCAATTCTACCCAAGCTTTACGTGAGCATATAATAAGCAGTATTCGAGAGCATTTGACCGAAAAGGAAAAAGAATTTGGTCCGGAGCTTATGAATTATCTCATGAAAGTCATTATGCTGCAGGCCATAGATATACACTGGAAAGAACACCTCCTATCCATGGATCATTTACGTGAGGGTATTGGATTACGCGGTTATGGCCAAAAAGACCCAATAAGAGAATATCAGCGTGAAGGTTATGAGATGTTCATGGATATGATATTCCGTATTAAAATGCATACGATAGAAAAGTTGTGCTTGGTGAGAATTCAGCGGGAAGAAGAAGTAGAAGAAATCAGGCAAAAACAAAAACAGGATTATATCATGAGCCGCGGCGAAGACACGCCCGCAAAGCAGACAATAAAACGTGAAGGAGGCAAGGTTGGAAGAAATGATCCTTGCCCATGTGGAAGCGGTAAAAAATATAAAAAATGCTGCGGCGCTTAATTAACAAGAGGAGTTTCTAGTGATGGCTGCAAAAACAAAAAAAATATGTGTCCCCGGTTTTTTGGCTAATGGAATATCGGTTGGAATTAAACCATCTAATGAAAAGGATCTCAGTTTAATATTTTCCACTAATCCCGCAAAAGTAGCGGCGGTTTTTACGAAAAATTCATTCAAAGCCGCGCCGCTGTTAATAAACACGGAACGAGTGAAAAGAGGATTAGCCCAGGCGATTATTACCAACAGCGGCTGCGCTAACGCGGCTACGGGAAAAGATGGTTATAAAGATGCCTTAAGTGTTTCCGCGGAATTGTCGAATCATCTAAAAATTAAAGAAGAGCTGATTTTATTGAGTTCAACAGGTGTTATCGGGAAAAAACTACCTGTTAAAAAAATAAACAGTGGGATCGGCAAACTGGTCAAAGATCTTAATGAATTGGGAATTGAAGACGCTCAAGCTGCTATGATGACAACAGACAAATTTCCGAAAATTGCCATACGGAAGGGAATAGTCGGCGCGAAAGACATCACTATTTGCGGAATTGCTAAAGGAGCTGGCATGATTGAGCCTAATATGGCCACATTGTTAACTTATGTGATGACGGACGCTTTGATTGACAATAAGGCGTTAAATACAGTTTTCCATCAGGCCATAGATTCAACTTTTAATTGTATCAGCGTCGATGGTTGCATGAGCACCAATGATATGGCGATTATTTTAGCCAACGGATTGGCAGGCAATAATCCGCTGGAAAGAGCTCAGGCGCGACTTCAGAGGTTTAGGGATATGCTCTGTGATGTTTTACAGGAATTGTGCCAGGCGGTCGTTCGTGACGGTGAAGGAGCGACAAAATTCATCACTATTTCTATTGAAGGGGCAAAATCAAGGTCTGATGCGAGACGGGCAGCTTACGCCGTAGCCAACTCCAACCTGGTTAAAACAGCTTTTTTCGGCAAGGATCCTAATTGGGGGAGAATTGTTGCGGCTCTTGGTTCCGCGGGAATTCCCCTAGAAAAAGAAAAAGTTACACTTTCCATGGGAGGAATATTGGTATTTGCCCAGGATGGCCCCACGAATTTTAACACTACTAAATTAAAGGATATATTCCAGAAAGATAAAATTGAAGTGCGGATAAGCTTGGGCAGCGGCGATAAATCGTATTACGTTTACACATCTGATTTGTCGCATGACTATATCAGAATTAACGCCGAGTACTCGACTTAGATAACAAAAATAGGGAAGATATTAGATTTATTATTATATTTATTAATATAACTTGAACATTTAGCTCATATGTGTTAAGTGCCGCCAGACTTCACACACCCTTGGATTACCGGTATGTTGCTTTTTTGTAAAGTTTGCCGCGTAAATTGAAAAGGGTGGAGGTATAAAAACAAAAAAGGAGAATAAAATGTCAGCAATTTCAATGAAACTTTTACTAGAAGCCGGTGTCCATTTTGGGCATCAGACGAACAAGTGGAATCCCAAAATGAAGCCTTATATTTTTGGGGCCAGAAACAATATTTACATTATTGATCTGCAACAGACAGTGGGCATGTTTCAGACCGCTTATAATTTTGTT
>JAFGKC010000140.1 GCA_016928765.1 Syntrophaceae bacterium | reverse complement strand
CCAGGAGGTTTAAATAATGAAAAAACAATTAGCGGGATTTATTATAGCACTGATAATTTTTGTATTTGTTTTTCCTGTATACGCGGAAGCTCCGATAAAAGTGGTAGAAACAAATGTTAATAAAGTTCTGGATGTCCTGCGCGATCCAAAATTTAAAGCCGCCTTGGCAAAAGAAACAAAAACGCAGAAGCTGCGAGTCATTTATAAAGGAATGTTTAACGAGATGGAATTTTCCCGAAGAACATTGGGCAGAAACTGGAATCAATTTACTCCCGCGCAACGAAAGGAGTTTGTCGATCTTTTCGAGCAGGTGCTGGAAAAAACTTATCTGGATAAAATCCTTTCCTATACCAACGAAAAAATAGAATTTTACAAAGAAATAATGCATTCGGACAAGCAGGCGGAGGTGCAGACAAAAGTTGTAACGTCCTCGCAGGAAATACCGATTTTTTACAGAATGATACTGGCAGACGGCAATTGGAGAGTGTATGATGTCGTGGTAGAAAACGTCAGCCTTGTTCAAAATTATCGCACACAGTTCAACGACATATTGGCTAAAAACAACCCGGAGCATTTATTGGAAATTCTGCGCAAAAGGGTAAAAGAGCAATAAAAAATAAATTGTTCGGGTCGCGCAGTTACAGCGGCACTTAATATATTTTAAGGATTTTGCCTTATGAAATGTTATTGGGCTTTGATTCCAGTCTGCATTTTTCTTTTTATGGGATGCGCGCACACTTCTAATCTTTCATCTTCCGTGGCACCGCTCGCGGAGGAGTTTAAATTAAAGACAACGCTGGTATCTTCTGAAAAAGACTCGGGCGATAAAAAGAGCGGCATTGATGAAGATTATTATGAAGATGATGAATATGACGAGAGCGCGGAAACCGAAAGATCAAAAATAGCTGATCCCATTGAGCCGTTTAACAGGGCGATGTATCATTTCAATGACAAGCTCTACTTCTGGGTGCTTAAACCGGTGGCGCAGGGATATAAATTCGTAGTTCCGGAACCAGGCCGAATCGGCGTGAGAAATTTATTTTCCAATCTCAAAACCCCCACGCGATTTGTAAGTTGCCTGCTGCAGGCGGATTTCGTCGGCGCGGCCACGGAAGCGGGCCGTTTTACCATTAATACAATCTGGGGCATTGGCGGGTTGCTTGATCCTTCCGCCGGCCCCGAAATAAACCTGCAAAAGCAAAACAATGATCTGGGGCAGACTTTAGGCTTTTACGGGGTAGGGCATGGTTTTTATATTGTCTGGCCGATACTTGGCCCATCGAGCCCGCGTGATTCAGTGGACATTGTCGGAGATTATTTTTTATATCCGGTTTCCTATCTCGAGCCTTTTTATGTGCCGCTTACTGTTCGAGCGTATGAAGAAGTAAACAACACTTCATTGCGCATTGGCGATTACGAATCATTAAAAGACGCGGCCATTGATCCCTATATCGCGATGCGTGACGCTTACGCGCAATACCGGCTGAACAAAATAAAACAAAGAAGGTTGATTTTTGAATCTTTCTGGGGCGGTCAGTCAAAATCCGCTGATGATTCCCAATCGGCAGAAAAAAGATAAAAGGGAGGAAATCCTACGAAAAAATATCTAATTTTTATCAGTTTGATTTTATTTGTAATGTTTACCGGCCAGAGCTTCGCGGGTGGATTGTTCGGAGCTCCGGAACCTGTTTCGAGAAGCGAGGGCGGTTTGCATACCGCGATCGGTTATTGGTTTGGCCAGACCAAATATGAAAAATCCGCCAGCGTGCTGATGCGTCAAAATCAGATATATTCGGAAGCCGGCTACGGTTTTAATAGATTCGCTGACATATACGCTCGCGTGGGCATATCGGATTTTGAAATCAAAGATATTTTCTGTTCGCGCAGCGCTACAACTTCCACTAATCATGACGATTTTAAAGACAGATGGAATTTTTTCGGCACCCTGGGGGCAAAAGGTTTTTATCCGATAAATGCAATTATCGGCGTGGGAGCTTTTGTGCAGGGCACTTATTACTTTGGAAAATTTTATGATGATGTCGCCGGAATCGAAAATGTAACACCATTTACCGCGGAGTTGAAGCTCAAAAATCTTTGGGATATTAGCGGCGGTTTTGGACTGCAAATAACCGCTCCTTGGGGTGTAAAATTATACGCGGGACCTTACGGTTATTATTCAGAAGTGGTTTTTTATCCGAAAACAATAGTTGCCGGCCTGCCGTTTATGTCGGGTAAAGGGAAACTTAAAAGTAAGGCAAACTGGGGAGGATATGGAGGTTTTATAATACCTTTAGGCAAAGGGTTTAAAGTTAACGTGGAAGGGCAGTATTCCGATAGATTTTCCGCCGGAGCTGCCGTAACATATACATATTAGATTAAAGAATTAAAGGATAGTTATGCCAAATTTACTTTTTATTTTAATGGTTGGTTTTGGTGTTTTGAGTCTGATTTTTTTCATTTTAATGTTTGTGGCGATTAAAAGAAGAAAAATTATCGGTTCGACAATCAGTTTGTTAGTCGCGCTTCTTTTTCTGGTGCTGGCCGCTTTGTCCGGAACAATTACCGTGGCGACAAAAGGTTATCTAGCCCTGACGCACGAAGAAACCGCGGCGATTGTGACGACTGAGCCTCTTGGAGATAAAATATTCATAGCCAATTTTGAATTTCCTGACGGACGTAAATCATCTTACCGCCTGGCGGGAGACGCCATATATGTTGACGCGCATATCCTGAAATGGAAACCGCTTGTTAATATACTTGGCCTGCACACTGCCTATGAATTGGACCGTGTAGCCGGACGCTACATGGATATCGAAGAAGAAATAAAAAGACAACGCAGTATCTATCTGCTCGCTGAAAAGAAACCGGTGAACATGTTTAACCTGAGAACAAAGTATTCTTTTTTAGAGCCGTTTCTTGATGCCGAATATGGTTCAGCTGTTTTTGTTGAATTAAAAAAACCGGCTAAATTTGAAATAAAGGTTTCCACAACCGGTCTTTTAATCAGAGAAATATCCTCCTGACGATTGCTCTATATTCAACACGGGCATTATCAATATTTACTATGATGCGAAAATATTTTTTTAAAATATTTTTGACGCTATTTTGCATTCTTGTTATATTTCCGGTCACTTACGCTCAGGAAAAGCAGGAAGAAACTATCACTTTGGATGAAGTGATTGTTGTCGCCTCCCCCATTATTGAAGGTAATAAAGTCATTGATTCCGGCGGTCAGGTAACGGTCATTAATGAAAATCAAATTAGTAGCCTAAACGCGCAGGACCTGCCTTCAGCTTTGCGCCGGACGCCCGGGGTTTCGATATCACGCCATAATCAGGTGGGAAGCTTTGGCGGCGCGGAAGGCGGCGCTATATACATCCGCGGTATGGGAAGTTCCCGGCCGGGCGGAGAAATTCAGATACTTGTTGACGGCATTCCCAAATTCGCCGGCATCTGGTCTCATCCGCTGATGGACATGGTAAACACTGATATCGCGCAAAGCATCGAAGTATATAAAGGTGCGCAGCCGGTGCTATTCGGCAACATGGCTTTCGGCGCGATAAACCTGATCACCAAACGCAAGTATGAGCCAGGTTTTGCGACAGAGCTTAAGGCGGCAGGCGGTTCTTATCATAGCCTGATTGAAATCGTCGAACACGGCGGGAAAATAAAAAACACGGATTATTATGTGCTCCAGAGCTATAAGCGCTCCAGCGGCCACAGGGACAACGCGGGCGGTGAACTTCAAAATTATTTTGCTCGTGTTGGGCATGAGATTTTTGATAATTGGTCAGTATCCCTGCTTGTGAATGTGTCCGACAACCGTTCTGAAGACCCAGGGCCGAAAGGCAGGCCACTCGAAAGACAGGGAACGTACAAGCTTGAAGATGTCTTAACCATCGCCACTTTATCGCACGATTATAATAATATAAAAGGCGACTGGAAATTTTATTGGCAGAAAGGCAAAGCGTCCTGGCTTGAGCAGTATGATTTGGCCAGTTTATTTTATTTTAATACCATTACCGATTTTGATAATTATGGGCTGCGCGCCAGAGAGACACTGACGCTGTGGAGCGGATCTTCTCTGCTTGCCGGAGCGGATTTTGATTTTACCTCGGGAAAGGTTTTTATTGACCGGGAAGCGCCGCGTCCCGACGCGGAATTTTCCGGCAAAACTTTCCGCATCGTTTCCCCCTACCTTTCCCTGAGTCAGAAATTTGAGATGCCCGGAGACTGGCAGCTGGTTCCGACAGGCGGGATTCGCTATTACGAGCACAGCGCCTTTGACGCTCAATTCACGCCGCAGGCGGGTATCGCGCTGAAGAATTCTTCCACGGATGTGCATTTATTTTACAGCCATGGCATAAACTATCCGGGTCTTTATGTTGTCGCCCAGTCCGAAATGTTCTGGGCAGGCAATACCAGGTGGAAGGAACTGAAACCGGAAAAAGTTGACCATTTTGAGGCGGGGATTAACCGCTCCTTTGGCCCGAAAGTACGAGCGGATTTGACTTATTTCTACGATAAAGGCTCAAATCGTCTCATTATCATTACCAGCCCGTCGCCTCCCCACTATGAAAATATCGCCCGTTTCGAAAGACATGGCCTGGAAGCAACACTAAACTTTAATCCGGCAAAGGAATTTTCCTTTTTCGTGGGAGGAGCGTGGATAGCGCGTAAATCCCCGGATAATCTTCCTTACAGCCCGGAGTGGATGGCTTCCGCCGGTGTCAATATCAGAGTCTTCGATCATTTGAAAATCAGCCTGGACACTCTTTATCAGGATGACCAGTATGTTGCCAATAATCGCTTCGAGGATTACGGCGCGAGCATCGCGAAAGTCAACGGCTTCTGGATTCTTAACGGCATGATAAGCTGGGAATTTAATTGGCAGGCGCCGAAAATAGAAGGAGAAATATTTCTGGCTGGCGAAAACCTGACGGATGTTCACTACGCGTATAAAAAGGACTACCCGATGCCCGGGATCAATGGTATGATTGGCATAAATCTGAAATTCTGAAAACGCGCGAGTAGAATTAATTTTTTTATAAGGAGAGAAAAATGACATATTCTGAGTTTTTGAAAAAAAGAAGGTCGGTGCGTGATTATGAGCAAAAAGCCGTCGGGATCGATGTAATCAATGAAATCCTGAACGAAGCGACGCTGGCGCCTTCGGCCAGCAACAATCAGCCCTGCCGTTTTGTGGTGATTAACTGCCGGGAGACTATCAAAAGGCTCTCCGATGAAAGCAAGGCCAATCTGCTGAAAGATTTTGAACAAAAGAAAGCGAGCTTAAGCCCGGAATATATTGAGCTGCTAAAAAATGATAAATTCAACGTGTTTTACAACGCGCCCTGCGTGATTTATATCGTGGGCTCCAAAGCGGTGCATTCGCTGGAGATCGACTGCGCGCTGGCGGCAAGCTATATCATGTTTGCCGCGGCAGCCAGAGGCTTGGGTACCTGCTGGATTGGTTTGGGCGCGCACATTCGTGACCCGAAATTAAAAGCGGAACTGGGGATGGATGAAAATCTGCGTATTATCGCGCCGCTGATTATTGGCTACCCGAAAGAAATTCCCGCGGCATCACCGCGTAATGCGCCCAAGATTCTGCGGGTTATCAGTCAGGTAAAGGGCTGAAAAACTAAAGAAAGGCGGCAAGTTTTTTTAGGAAGACTGCGGCATCATTTGGGAAGTGGATACGGATGATGCGGCGGCCTTTTTCTTTAAGCGCCTGCCAGTCACCCTGCGCCTGCGCGGCAAGGAGTTCGCCAAAACTCAACGAAGAACTCTCCTTTCCCAATTCGTCAGGAATAGGGATATTCATAAGATTTTCTTTCGTAAGTTGGATAAACAGGCCGCAGTTGGCACCGCCCTTATGCAGTTGTCCCGTGGAGTGCAGATAACGCGGGCCGTAGCCGCAGGTCACAGGCAGTTTGTATTTTTTGAAAATTGCTGCGCGCAATGTGGTCACTGCCGTATCAACTTCTTCAGAGGGGTTTAAATAAATCTGCAGGCTGGCGTAATCGCCGGTTTTTTGCTGCGCTAAAAAATTATTCAAAACTTCGCTTATCGTTTTTCCACTTGTATTGCCGTAAACATCGCCGTCTGCGGTGGCGAGAACCGGCTTTTCTTCATCGATGATTTTTTTATTTTTATACGATTCAATCATTTTTCGCGTGTGAATTTTTGTCGCTTCCACATCCGGCTGGTCGAAAGGATTAACGCCTAAAAAATATGCCGCGACGGCGGTGGCCATCTCCCAGATGTACATCTGGCTTCCCAGATCGTAGTCATCTTTAATATTTACGGTGATAACCGGATGCCCGGCGGCGTTTAGGTCTTTTATCCGGGAAAAATTATCATTTTCATTTTGGGAAAAAACAAACACACGGTCTTGCGCGTAAAAAGAAACATCAGCTTCAGGTTCATCCAAAACAGGAATTATTCCCTTTCCTTCTTTGCCGGTGCTCTCCGCGATAAGCTGCTCCAGCCAGTCGCCGAATGACTTCCAGCGCGGCGGTAGGTAAAGAGTGAGTTTATCGCGCCCCTGACACGCGAGCGCCCCGAGCGCCGCGCCCAGTAAAATGCCCGTATCGTCAGGGGAGCCTGCAGCGGATTGCGCGTTGTGTAACAATTTATTCACATCAATGCCGATGATTGCCGCCGGGAAGATACCGAAAAAAGAAAGAGCGCTGTAGCGTCCGCCGATATCAGGATTATTGAGAAAGACATGGAATGGCGAAAGTTCCCGTGCGGTTTTGGCCAGTGGTGATCCTTCATCGGTGATAAAAATAAAATGTTCTCCGGCGCCGCCTTTTATTTTTCGCGCTTTGTTGTAGAAAAAATAAAAAAGGGAGGTTATTTCCATCGTTTTGCCGGATTTGGAAGAAACAATAAAAATAGTTTTATCGCAGTCAATTTTTTGCGCGATATTGCTGATTATCGACGGGTTGGTTGTGTCTAAAACGGTAAGTTGTGGATAACCTGTCTGCGCGCTGAATACTTTGTTGAAAGTCTCAGCGGCCAGGCTCGAGCCGCCCATACCCAATAAAATAACATCTTTTATTTTTTTGTTGGCCAGGGCAGCGAGTGTATCCCGGATGTAATCTATTTTTTTCAGAGTATGACCGGGCGCATCAAGCCAGCCCAGGCGATTGACAATTTCTTCAGGCGCCGCGCTCCATAACGTGTAGTCTTTTGCCCGGATGCGGCAAGCTACATCATCCTGCCGTGTTTTTTTCCACGCGGCTTCAACTATTTGCTGATAGCTTCCCGGATAGTAATTGATCAGGTTTCCCTTCATTTTATTTCTGCTTACTTTGTAGTAGTTCTTTGGCTTTGACAGTTATATTTTCCACGGTAAAGCCGAATTTTTCATAGAGCACCGGACCCGGGGCGGAAGCGCCGAAAGTATCCATGCCGATAATTTTTCCGTCAAGACCCAAATAGTGTTCCCAGCCCAGGTTTATCCCCGCTTCGACGGCAATTCTAGCCGTGACGCGCGGCGGCAAAACCTTTTCACGGTAATCGCGCGGCTGTTTATCGAAGATTTCCCAGCTGGGCAGGGAAACCACGCGAACTTTTTTCCCCTCCTGTGCCAATATTTTGGCGGCTGCAAGAGTCATGGAAACTTCAGAGCCTGTGGCGATAAAAATTATTTCTGGATCAGATGATGTCTCCCATAAGATATATCCTCCCTGGCGCGCGCCGGAAGCGGGCGCGCAGGAAGCTCGGTCCAGAACCGGTAAATTCTGACGGCTGAAAATCAGCGTGGTGGGACCTTTGGTATTGGTAATCGCAAAACGCCAGGCCTCCAATGTTTCATTGGCGTCCGCCGGGCGAAGCACAGTCATGTTCGGCACCTGGCGCAGATTCATTACCTGTTCAATGGGCTGATGCGTAGGCCCGTCTTCGCCCACGCCGATGCTGTCGTGCGTGAAAACAAAAATAGTGCGCAGTCCCATAAGCGCGGCCAGGCGCATGGGCGGGCGCATGTAATCGGCAAATGTAAGAAACGTCGCCGTGTAGGGAATAGTGCCGCCGTGCAACGCCATTCCCACGGAAACAGAACCCATCGCGTGTTCGCGCACGCCAAAGTGAATGTTACGGCCCTCATAACCCCAGAGGCCGCCCACCATGCCTTGCAGTCCGTCCGGCGATAAAGCAGGGTTTTGAAAATCACCCAGGTTTTTGAGCCAGGTGAAGGTGGAAGGATTGAGGTCGGCTGAACCGCCGATAAGCTCCGGCACGTTCGCGGCAAGAGACTGCATGATTGTTTCTGACGCTTTGCGCGTGGCGATATCTTTTGAACCAGCGGGAAATTCAGCAAGCGCCGCATCCCAATTATCCGGCAAGTCGCCGCGCATGATTCGCTCAAATTCCGCGGCATGATCCGGATGTTTTTGTTTATAGGCGGTCAGATTTTCCTGCCACATTTTTTCCTGTTTTTTGCCACGCGTCAGCGCCTTACGAAAATATTTACGGACATCTTCGCGGATGTAAAAATTTTCGCTTGTTTCCCAGCAGAGCGCTTCTTTTGTTTTCTGCAGCTCTTCGGCACCCAAAGGCGAGCCATGCGCGTCGCAGCTTCCCTGCTTGCTGGGAGAGCCAAATCCAATCGTGGTGGAAATACAAATCAGCGACGGTTTTTCTGATTCACGTTTAGCTTTCTTAATTGCCTTGTCGATGGCCGCCGCATCATTACCGTCGGCGACTTTCAGTACCTGCCAGTTATAGGATTTAAAACGTAATTCAATATTTTCACTGAAAGACAAGCCCCCCGAGCCGGCCAGCGTCACTTTGTTGTCGTCATAAAGAACGATTAATTTACCCAGCCGCAGATGCCCTGCCAGCGCGCAGGACTCCGCAGCAACTCCTTCCATCATATCGCCGTCGCTGGCCATAACGTAAGTAAAGTGATCAATTATTTTATTTTCTTCGCGGTTGAAACGCGCCGCCAGATGAGCTTCGGCAATCGCCATGCCTACGGCGTTGGCCAGCCCCTGTCCAAGGGGCCCCGTGGTTACTTCCACGCCGGGTGTGTGTCTGTATTCGGGATGTCCCGGTGTGCGGCTGCCCCACTGGCGGAAATTTTTGATATCGTCGAGAGTCAGATCATAGCCGGTAAGGTGCAATAAAGCGTATAAAAGCATCGAGGCATGGCCGGCGGAAAGGACAAAGCGGTCGCGATCCGGCCATTGCGGATTTTTCGGGTTATGTTTTAAATGCTTTGTCCACAGAGTAAAAGCAGCCGCGGCGGCACCTAAGGGCATTCCGGGGTGTCCGGATTTGGCCTTTTCAATGGCGTCTGCCGCTAAAAAGCGGATGGTATCGATGCATGTTTTTTCCAGTTCTTTTTTGTCGGACATATTATCTCCTTAGATATTTTCAGATTAATGAATGCTCAATCCATTGTAAATACTGCGCGCTGCCTTGTTTAATCGGTACCGTAATGATTTCCGGTGTTTCGTACGGGTGCAGTTTTTTAATTGCCGCTTCTACTTTGCCGAACATGTTTTTCCTCGTTTTAATCAGGCAAAGCCACTCACCGGCCGTTTCCACTTTGTCCTTCCAAATGTAGGTGCTTTCGATCGGGCCTAAAATCTGCGCGCAGGCGGCAAGCTTTTGTTCGATCAGATAGCGCGCGATTTTTTGCGCGTCTTCTTTAGTGGCAGTAGTGGTAGAAATTTGAATAAAAGTTTTCATGGTTCATCTGTCCTGATGTCATTTCGAGGAGCAAAGCGACGAGAAATCTTTAAGATTCCTCACGCGCCTGCGGCGGATTTACCCTAAAGGGCACTACGCGGAATGACACCTTTATATTGTTATTTTTTCGTACATTCGTACATCATAATCGCCGCCGCCTGCGGCAGGCTCAGTGAATCCGCACTTCCGCTGCCGGGAATACTCCACTGTTCGTCGGTTACTTTTAAAAGTTCTTCCGGCAGGCCGTGGCTTTCGTTGCCTAAAAGCAACGCCGTCCTTTTTTGCGCCGCGTGGGGCAGCAGGCCTTTACGGATGTGCGAACCGATGAGCAAGAAGCTTTTTTTAATTTCCGGCAATGCCGTGGATAAATCAACTTCCGGGACAATTGTCAAATGAAAAAGGCTGCCCATGGAAGCGCGCACCGCCTTGGGATTTGTGTAATCCGCCGAGTTCGCGCTTATAATTATTCCGGAAAAGCCGAACCAATGAGCACTGCGCATGAGCGCTCCCAGATTGCGGGGGTTGTTGATTTCTTGCAAAATCAGGAAGTTGCCGGTTTTGCGGGAGATGGCCTCAGTCAACGAAGACAATTTTTTTTCCCGCACAACGGCCATGATTCCTTCCGGCTCTCTGTCCTGGCCGATTTTCTGCCACTGGGCGCGGTTAAGCTGGTAGACGGGAAACTTATTTTCTGATCCAAAAGGCAGCTTTTCCCAGTATTTTATTTTGTCGGGCATGATCAGCAGGGCGTTAACTTCCCAGTCGCTGGCGAGCAGATCTTCCACCACTTTAACGCCTTCAGCCAGAAATATTCCTTCTTCACGGCGCACTTTGGCATCGTCGAGTTTCGACCATTTTTTCAACTGCGCCTGCGATATATTATGTTCGTCAAATTTCATAAACGGTTTTGATTATTCCTTTGTCACTGGTTGTTCTATAGGTTTCGGCCAGATAAGCGAGGCAACAATGGAAAGAGCCAGCGCTGAAGCGATAACCGCCAGAGAAATATTAATGGGTATCTTGTAAAAATCGGAAATCAGCATCTTGATGCCGACAAAACTAAGCACCGCGACCAGCCCGTATTGCAGGTGATGGAAAATCCTCATGATGCCGGAAATAGCGAAAAATAACGATCTTAACCCAAGGATGGCAAAGACGTTGGAAGTGTAAATAATAAAAGGATCTTTGGTGATGGCCAAAATAGCGGGGATGGAATCCACGGCAAAAATGATATCAGTTGTTTCCAGCGCGAGAATCACGGCTAAAAGCGGAGTGGCGAAACGCACGCCTCTTTTGATCACAAAAAAATGCCCTTCCTGATAATTGCGTGTTACCGGCATTATCTTGCGCAGTAATCTCACCAGAATATTTTTGCCGGGATGGATTTCCCGACCCTTGCCTAATGCCATCCGCGCGGCAGTGTAAATCAGAAAAGCGCCGAAGATGTAAATGATCCAGTGAAATTTGTTGATCAGAACCACACCGGCCAGAATAAATATGGCGCGCGTGATGAGCGCCAGCAGTATCCCCCAGAAAAGTGCTTTGTGCTCCAGCTTATGCGGTACGCGGAAATACTTGAAAATAAGCAAAAAAACAAAAAGATTATCAACGCTTAGCGAGTATTCAATGATATAACCGGTAAAGTATTCCAGGGCTTTGTGATGGCCGTAGAAATAATAGACGCCCACTCCAAAGAGCAGCGCCAGCGAAACCCAGAAAGCAGTCCAAAGCAGGGCTTCCTTAAAACCGATGACATGCGCTTTGCGGTTGAACACGCCCAAGTCAAGCGCCAGCATGGCCAGAATGAACAGCGTAAATAATATCCACCAGAGAGTCATAGGGAAAGCGTATCCTTTGAAATTACATTTTTCGGCGCAGGGCTTGCGCGGTGTTATGAATTATATCCCAGGCGCCGCCATAAGGCGGTGAATAGGCCAGATCCAGATAGCCTGTATCGTCTATGGTCAGGCCTGCCCATAGGGCAACAGATAGAGCGTTGATGCGGCTGACCGCTCCCGCTTCTCCCACCGCCTGCGCACCCAATAACTTACCCGATAATTTATCGGCAATCAGCTTGAGGCCTATTTTTTTCTGTCCCATGGTTTTGGCCTGGGCACTGCCCCAGACCAGATTGCTTACCGGATCAAACCCCGCGTTTTGCGCCTCTTTTTCATTAATGCCGGTGGCCGCGCATTCCAGGCCGAACAGCCGGAAAGATTGCG
The DNA here is from genome assembly GCA_016928765.1 of Syntrophaceae bacterium. Classification (GTDB taxonomy): domain Bacteria; phylum Desulfobacterota; class Syntrophia; order Syntrophales; family Smithellaceae; genus UBA4810. The sequence continues at coordinate 8,166 of JAFGKC010000140.1, read as the reverse complement.
CGCCGACAATGCCTTCAAACTTCATCTTTTTACCGCCGATATTGAACCCCGCAATGCGCCCCTGCTTATTGGCGATATCACCCAGCGGGATATTAACCCAGTGCCCTGTGACGCGATGGAAAGATTCGCAGCAGTCACCCGCGGCATAAACAAATTCTTTTGATGTTTGCTGGAAGCTATTTACCGCAATGGCGCCGGACGAGCCGATTTTTAAATCCATGGATTTAGCCAGCTCTACATCCGGCTTTACGCCTATGGCAACGATAATCATATCCGCATCCCATGTGCCGTGATTAGTGATGGCTTTGAAAGCATTCCCTTGCTTTTCTACAACTGATGTTTCGGCGTTGGTGACAAATTCCACACCCTGATTATGAAGTTCTTCAAGCATCACGCCCGAAAGCTCCGGGTCCCAGCGGTTTGCGGGCAGCGCGCCCCTGTGAAATATTGTTGTCTTAATGCCGAGCATATGCAGCGCTTCACTCATTTCCATGGCGATAAAGCCCGCGCCGATAATTATCGCCCGGCGGCAGTTATTTTCGCGCAGATATGATTTTATTTGCAGAGCGTCTTCCAGGTTTTTCAGTACAAAGACCCCCGGCTTTTTGATTCCCGGTATGTCCGGTAACAACGCCCTGGTTCCTGTTGCCATGACCAGAAAGTTGAAAGGGAATTTCTCGTTCGTATTTGTTTCCACAATTTTCTTTTCATAATTTACGCCGACAACTGCGGTATTCAGACGGATATCAATACCGCTTTCACTGAATTTTTCAGGAGTCCTCGCGATTAATGTTCTCTCATCCTTAATTACATCACCGATGTAATAGGGAGTGGGTCAGGCGGAATAGGAAACAAATTTTCCTTTTTCCAAGACGGTGACATTTAATGACGTATTGCTTCGCTTGGCTTCTGCGGCAACAGATGGCCCCGCCGCCCCGCCTCCGATAATCAGCAAATTTTTCGCCATATTTTCACCCTCTTATTTTTTGTTGCCTTTTTTTGAGCCAGACTAAAAGTCCGATGCCGCCCAGCATCATCAGAACACACAAAAACTGACCAATACTTATAGGACCCACCATATAATCAGGTTCCCGGAAAAATTCAATCATAAAGCGGACAAAACCATAGCCGAAAATATATACCCCCAATAATGCCCCGTCAAAAAGCTTTTTCCTTCTTAAAGCCCATAAAACAGCGAAGAGAAATATTCCTTCAAAAAAAGCTTCGTAAAGCTGCGAGGGATGGCGCAGGCTGTGTGTCGGATCAAGGGGAAAATACATTCCCCAGGGCATGCTGGTTACGCGGCCGAAGAGTTCGCCGTTGATAAAATTGCCAAGGCGGCCGAAAGTGTATCCCAGCGGTATTGCCGGCGAGATTAAATCGGCGAATTTCCAGAAATCAAAATTGCGTTTGCGGCAGAATAAAACCGACATGATAACCACGCCGATAACGCCGCCGTGATAAGACATGCCGCTGATACCGGTAAATCTGATGCCGTTGGAGAAAGTGAAAGGCAGAAATATCTCCAGCGGATGATACAGGTAGTAATCCAAATTATAAAAGAGCACATCTCCCAGTCTCGCGCCCAAAAGGACGCCGACCATGGCCCATACCAGATAGTCCTGAATATCTTCGCTGGTATATTTGTATTTTTCATTCTTGATTCTGTACGTGACCAGAAAATACACAATGACGAAAGCGACGATATACATCAGGCTGTAATAACGCAGCTGGAAAGAGCCGATACTGAAAAGATACGGTGTTATGTGCGCGGGCATTTGCTGCCAGGCGTTGATCAGAGCGTCCATAATTTAAAATTTCCTTTGATCATTGTAGATGATGAAGATAAAATGGTCATGAAGTTATAACTAATAACTTTCGCCTTTGAGCGCGGCGATGTAAAGTTCCGCGCTGTAAAGCGCGTTGGCGCCGTCGCCGGCCGCTGTAATTACCTGCCGGAATTGTTTTGAACGACAGTCTCCGGCGGCAAATATTCCCTTTGCAGAAGTTTGCATATTATCGTCAGTAATGATGTAACCGCCGTTGTCTAATTTTAGTAAATCCTGAAAAAGATTTGTATGTGGAATGCCGCCGGTAAAAATAAAAATTCCTTCCGCTGTGATTTTACTTAATTCTCCTGATTCCACGTCGGCAACTGTAATGCCAGTAACGAGATTCTGTCCGATAATCTCAACGGGCGTTACCTTCCAGACAAAACCTATTTTCTTTTCGGCAAATGCCCTTTTTTGTAAAATATCTGTCGCACGCAGGCGGTCACGCCGGTGAACAACGATAACTTTTTTGGCAAAATGTGTCAGAAAGAGTGCTTCCTGCAAGGCTGTATCGCCGCCGCCGACCACAACAACGTCTTTGTCGCGGTAAAAAGGGCCATCGCAGGTTGCACAGTAGGAAACTCCACGGCCCGCAAATTCTTCTTCGCCAGGCACGCCCAGTTTTTTCCACTCAGTTCCGGTGGCGACAATTATGCTCAAAGCACGTAGAGCTTTATCACTCACAGTAACTTCCCAGAGGGCGTCATCAGAACCGTGTTTTTTTATTGATGTGACGTCCGCGGCCATGGTTTCCAGCCCGAATTTTAGAGCCTGATTTTTGAACAGCTGCATCAGGTCGAAACCATTGATACCGTCAGGGATGCCGGGATAATTTTCGATTAAATCGGTAATGGTTATCTGGCTGACTGTCGCCGCGCCTTCCACCAGAAGGGTTTTGAGCCCGGCGCGCGCGGCGTAAATACCTGCCGTGTATCCGGCCGGACCGCCGCCGATAATAATTACATCATAATCATAAGGAGGTAATTTTTCTTTGCTCATTTAGAGAAAAACCTTTCTTTTTCTGTCACTTTAATCAGGAACAGGGAGTTTTGTAAAGCTCAAATTAATTAGTTTAAACATTTAAAATATTTAAACTAATTTTTGATGCCAGAAGAAAAAATTACCATAAGGTCATCAGAAATTATAATGATAAATATAACTACTGGCTGTTTATAATTTAGGCTGTTTTTAGCTTTGCGGCTTGGATACTTTTGATGAGTTCCGATATTCTGCTAACATTTCCGGATTGAGACAGTATTTTTTACTTTCTTCCTGGCGCGCGTCGTAAAAGATTGCCGCGGCAAAAATCTTATCCAGTGTAAGTGTTTGTTTCTTGAATTCGGCCTTCTGTGTTTTTGGTACAGGCTCGCCGGCAACATTTTTTACCCTGAACGGATTAATCGGCGTTCTGCCCTGTCTCATTTCATAATGCAGGTGCGGACCAGTGGCGAGCCCCGTTTTGCCCACATAGCCAATTAAATCTCCTTGTTTCACTTTTTTCCCTCTGTGGATTCCTTTCGCAAAGCGGGATAGATGACCGTAATATGTTTGATAACCGTTACTGTGATTAATAATGATGAGATTCCCGTAAGCGCCTTTACGGCCGGCAAAACTGACTCTTCCGTCACCGACAGTGCTTACTGGCGTTCCTGATGGGGCAGCGTAATCTATGCCATGATGCGGACGATAAATTTTCAAAACAGGGTGGAATCGACTTTTGCTGAAGTGAGAACTTATTCGCCTGAAACTTAGCGGAGCTTTCAAAAAGGCCTTACGCAAAGAATTGCCCTGGGAATCATAATAATCTGTTTTATCGCCATGTTCAAAAACAAAAGCTCGGTACGCCTGATTGTTATTGATGAATTCCACCGCTAATATTTTGCCGTATTTTTTAAAATCCCCGTTAAGATATAATCCTTCTGTGATAATCCGAAAGGTATCTCCCGAGCGCAGGTCGGTGTTAAAATCAATATCCCAGGCCAGAATGTCCGCCACCTGCAGAGCGAGCAGGTAGTTTTCTCTTTCTGTGCCCACAGCGGAAATTAAATTGCCTTCAATCGTTCCGCTGACGGTAAGAATTCGTGTTTCGTATGGAATATCGTATTTGTGCGCCTGAAATTGATTTTCCACCCGCTCTATTTTTAAAATCGTATCGTCGTCAATTCCGTACGTAAATGAGTTGATGAAATTTTGCTCATCAAGCACAATGCTGTAAGATTTACCAGGACGCAATACCTTAAGTGGGTGAACACTGGCGGCCGCGCTTTTCATGGCGAAAAGATCTTCTGTTCGTAAACCATTCTCTATAAAAATAGAGAAAAGCGTGTCGCCCTGTTCAATAGTGCTGTTGATGGATTTGAAAGAAGGTATTTGTTCAACAGGCGGTGTTTTATCTTTAAAAAAATTTATCAGGGGCTGGTGCAGGGAAAAGGAAGCGATCAATACAACAAAAATTGCCAGCAAGAATATTCTTTTGTTCCTGGGCGTTTTTTTTCTGTTCAAATCGTTATTCCCCTTATAATAAAATATAAATTTGTCTAATTTTACTTACTGTTAAAATTATGTCAAGGAAAAAACGCCGCGCTTGCATTTTTAACTCAATCTTGCTATCGGAACTTATATAAGAATTTACAGCATCGGTGCCATATTATGAACACCTATTTCCTGATCATCTTTATTTTCGCGCTGTCGATAATGGTGGTGGTAAGCTTTTTATATGTGGTGTGGCGCGTGCGCAGAGACGAACTAAAGCTAATCAATATCATCCATAGTTCGCCCATTCCCACTTTCGTAATCTCCAAAGATCACAAGGTAATGTATTGGAATAAAGCGCTGCAGTTATTGAGCAATATCACGCCGCGGGAGATTGTGGGCACCGACCAGCACTGGAGAATATTTTACAAGGCAAAGCGTCCCTGCCTGGCGGATCTGATTTTGGATAAAAAGTTTGACAAGATTCCGGATTTTTATTCAGGGCAGGGGGCGAAATCAAGTTTGCTTGATGAAGCGTATGAGGTAACGGAATTTTTCCCCGATATTGGTTACAAGGGAAAATGGTTTCGCATTACTTCGGCCGCGATGAGGGATTCCGGCGGGGATATCTTCGGAGCGATGGAGACGCTCGAAGATATTACCGAACAAAAAATAGCGGAAGAAGAGCTTTTGCACCGAAGCAAGGTGGAATCTCTGGGCATGTTTGCCGACGGCGTGGCTAAAGATTTTGATAGCCTGCTTAGCGCGATCTTACGAAACGTTTTCCTGGCCAAAATATCTGCCACGGATGAAGATAAAATTGTGGAAGACGGGCTGGCTGTCGCGGAACGCGCCGGCCTGCAAGCGAAAGAACTGGCGCACAGGCTTATTACTTTCGCGCAGGGAGGATATCCTGTACTAAAAACTGAGAAGCTGGAACCGCTATTAAGGGAGGCAGTAAAAAATATTTTCAGTGATTCATCTGTTAAGTGTAACGCATCCATTGCCGCAGATTTATGGCCGTCGGAAATTGACGCGATGCAAATCAGACAGGTGATAGAAAATATTTTAATTAACGCGCGTGAGGCGGTTTCCGACGAAGGCTTGGTAGAGCTCAGCGCCGAGAATGTTCTTACCGGAACAAATATCCGGACGCTGGGGCAGGGTGATTACATACGCATTATCATTAAAGATAATGGTGTCGGCATTCCCAGAGAAAACCTTTCGCGCATATTCGATCCATATTTTACAACAAAAGAAAAAAGGGGAAGGGGAGGCATCGGCCTGGGGCTGGCTATCTGCGATTCTATTATTAAAAATCATGAGGGATTGATTTCGGTGGAATCCGTTGCCAATTCAGGAACAACTTTTTCCATTTACCTTGCAGCGACACAAAAAGACACTGTGTCCTGAATCAACTTAACAAATTTATTATTTATTGCTTCTAGGCCTGTTCTTTTTTGAGGGCGCAAAGTTTTTTCCGTTGCTGCGCCTGCCGGGACTGGAATTCGCAATATTCCGCCAGCTTGGCCAGAGCGAACACCGCCTGCGGCAGAGCGCTATAGGCGGGAACTCCCGCGTCACAAAGAATGTTTTGCAGCAAGACGCGTTTTTTTGTGTAGCGGGGATGAGGATTGTATTGCCGCAGGACAACTGCAATAGGCTTTCCCCTCGCGTGCTTTCTGGCCGAATGAGCGATAAAGTTTGCTATGTTTTCAATCTGCGCGCCGTTGTCGAAATTGTAAAGCCATTCGATATGCAAAGAGAAGACAAACATATCGATATAGCCGTGTGAGAGAAGTTCCAGCGTTTTCCCCAGGGCGTCAAGCTCGGTAAAGAGTATATGCGCGTCAATGGGGTTGCGGATCATGTTGCCCGCCGGCGGTATATGTTCGCGCAGTTTATGTGTCACTTCCTCGGGCAGAGAAACAAGATCAAGGCCGGCCTGCGCGCAGCTGTCCGCCGCCGCTACACCGATGCCTCCGCCGGTGCCGATGACTGCCACGCGACGACCCTCTGACTTGTCGGAATAAATGAATGCCGCCGCGACATTCGCCATTTCTTCCAGCGAATTCACCCTTACTGCGCCGCTTTGTTTGAAAACGGCGTTCCATATTTTTTCGCCGCCGGCCATGGAGCCGGTGTGCGATGATACCGCCCTCGCGCCTGATTCCGTAAGTCCCGCTTTGAGAATGATTACCGGTTTTTTCCGGTTGATTTTGGTGACAAGCTCAAGCAGCTTCCGTCCATTCTTAACCCCTTCCAGATACATCGTGATTACTTTTGTCTCTTCGTCATGGGAGAGGTATTCCAGAAAATCCGTGCTGTCCATCGTCAGCGCGTTACCGTAACTGATTACTTTGCTGAAATAAAGCCCGAAACGCGTGCTGGTGTAATTGGTGAAGTCCTGCGCGTGTCCGCCGCTTTGCGTGATGAAGGAAAGCGGGCCGCTTTTTTCCGGCGGGGCAATCCAGGTTACAATGCGCGATTTAGGAACGTAAAAACCCATGCAGTTTGGGCCGATGACATTGAGTTTTCCTTCCTGCGCGATTTTTTCAATTTCTGCCTGAAGAGCTAAGCCTTCTTCCTCACCCGTTTCTTTAAAACCGGAAGAAAATATATGCACATTTTTGTTGCCGGAGGCGGCGCAGTCTCTAAGCGCGTCGGGCACAAAAGGCGCCGGCACGGAAACCACGACTAAGTCGACAGGTTTTTTCAGAGCTACCAGAGAAGGATACGCCTTGAGGCCGTCAATCTCCTGGGCTTTCGGATTGATTGGATAGAGTTTTCCCGGAAAACCGAAATCCTTGATGCAGCCGAACATGCCGCGAAAACCCCTGGCGCGCGGGCGCATAGCGCCGATTACCGCGATGCTTTTGGCATGAGTTGCCTGATCTAGCGCGGTGTTTAGTTCTTTTATTTCCTGCGGTGTTCTCTCGGTGAAGCGTTTTTTGGCGGCGGCTTCATTGTTTTTGTCCAGCACCACCAGCGCGTCCACGGCGGTAACCCGTCCGTCGGGAGAGATTAGCAGCGGATTGATATCAACTTCTTTAATGTCGGCGCGTTCGGTGCCAAGCCTGGACAAGCCCAGCAGTGTTTTTATTAATTGTTCTTTTTCGGCGGGTGCTTCACCACGAAATTCGCCCAAAAGCTTGTGCGACATTATTTCTTCGATCATGGATTGTGCCTGGATTTCATCAAAAGGCGCGATACGGAAAACCACATCTTTGAGCGCTTCAGTGAAAACGCCGCCCAGACCGAACATCACAACTGGCCCGAATTGTTCATCTTGAAAAAGCCCCGCGACAAATTCCCGCCTGCCCTGTAACTGCGGCTGCAGTAAAAATCCTTCCAGATCCGCTCCCGCGGATTTCTGAATATCCAGACAGGCGCTTTTCACATCTTCCGCGGAGGATAAATTTAGTTTGACCAGGCCTCGCTCCGTTTTATGCGTGAGTTTGGCGCCAAGACCTTTTAGCACAACGGGAAAGCCGAAAGTCTGCGCTATGGCTGCCGCTTCCTCCGGCGTGAGAGCGGCGGCTTCTTCCACAACCGGCACCCCGTAATTTTTTAGTAATTCTTTTGATTGCGCTTCAGTTAATGCTACTGTGTGCTCACCAACGTTATTTTTGACTGTACCTGCTGTTCCCATTTGATGCTATTTTTCGTCCGTCCTTTCCGTCCGCCGCTGCCTGAAACAAACATTTGAATTAACTGGATATTCCATGAAACAGCTATGATTGCCGATAGTTATAATATACATATACTCAAAATCAGACAGCGAAAGCAAGAAGTATTATTTTATGACTAAAAGTCACGGAAATTATTTTTAAATACTTTGAATGAGCAAATAATGATATAT
>JAFGKC010000139.1 GCA_016928765.1 Syntrophaceae bacterium | reverse complement strand
CTTACACTGATAACACCCCTTGCCCCGCTGAAAATTCGCTACTTTCGCTTCCTGCGCGGATATACCAAATGAAGCTAACGCGCTTTGATGAGGATTATATTTTTCCTTACAATAAGGGCATACGGTGCGCACAAGTCTCTGGGCGAAAGAAACCAGCATGACCGACGAAATCAGGAAAGGCTCAATTCCCATATCAATAAATCTGGTAATAGCTCCCGCGGCATCATTGGTGTGCACAGTGCTTAAAACTCTATGGCCTGTCTGTGCCGCCTGCACAGATATCGCCGCTGTTTCCGCGTCGCGTATTTCACCCACCATAATCACATCCGGATCCTGACGTAAAATGGAACGCAACCCGCTGGCAAACGTCATCCCCGCCTTGCGATTGAGCTGCGCCTGTCGAATATTATTGACACGATACTCCACCGGATCTTCCAGCGTAATAATGTTGATATCCGGCTTATTAATGGAATTTAAAATCGCGTAAAGGCTGGTGCTCTTACCGCTTCCCGTAGGCCCGGTGCTTAAAATCATGCCGTAAGGTTTGACAATCATATTTTCAATTTTAGCCATATCTTCAGCAACCATGCCCAAGCGATCCAGCGTGTAAATGCCGCCGCTCATATCCAGCATGCGTAATACGAGATTTTCTCCATAGATGGTGGGTATAGAAGAAACTCTTACGTTTATTTCCTTATTTTGAATTTTTAACGTGAATCGCCCGTCCTGAGGAATTCTTGATATGGTAATATCCATATTAGCCAGAATTTTCATGCGGGCAATAATAGGCAAAAAAAGCGTTTTTGGCGGAGAAGGAACATCCATCAGTTTTCCGTCAATGCGAAATCTCAATTGCACTGTATTTTGCTGGGGGCTGATATGAATATCGCTTGCTCCGTCTCTTATCGCCTGAGCGAAAATGGAATTTACCAGCCTGATAACCGGAGCTTCTCCCGCCATGTCCTGCAGAGTGGAAATTTGTACTTCTTCTTTGGCCTGCTCTTCTTCTGGCTGGACCCCCTCTCCTATTTCCATTGTCTCCATAATGCCGCCCAGGCCGGACTGCATTCCGTAAAGACTATTTATAATTTGATTTACTTCTCTTTCAGTGCATATTACCGGTTCAACTTCCATGTTTGCTGAGACTTCAATAGAATCGAGCGTATTAATATCTAGCGGATCAACAGTAGCAACGCTAAGCAGCCGCCCTTTCTTTTTGAGAGGAGCCAACTGATATTTTTGCGCCGTTTCAATCGGTATGTAATTTGTTAAAGTGACATCAAGCGGATATTTATCAGGGTGATATTTCTGAATGTTTAACTGTTCGCTCAGCAGGTCTATTATTTGCTGCTCGTTGACAATTCCCATACGGGTTAAATACTGCCCTAGTTTCAAACCGGCCTTTTTTTGTTCAACTAAGGCCTGTTTAAGCTTATCTTCAGATAAAAGCCCGGCATCTACCAGCATTTCACCCAAACGTTTTTTGATCTTCATTAAACCTCCCGGATGATTTAAGCAACTATCAACCCTGCAAAGCCCGGCGATTAAACAATATTGTCTCGTTATTCCAGTTAGAAATAGTTTTCACGCTGCCTGCTAATTCCTGCGGTAGTTTTTTAATTAACTCGTTTGCTTCTTCAGCCGAGTTAAAATTTCTATTAACAACCACCGCATATTTAATTGACCTTTCTGTTTTTTCCCAATAAGGGGAAAAAATCAGAGATGGTAATTTTTTAAGGTAACGATTTTTATTAAAATATTCATAAACCTCTTCTATATTTTCCCCATCCTTCAGAAGCAAAATGAATTTTCCCGTTTTAGAAGTATTTTGTTGCGCCGGAATTGAAGGAAGCATGAGTGTGTATCCTTCATCAATCATATTTTTATTTTTTATGTGCGGATTTTCTTTGATTACGGCGTCAATTATTTCGTGCTCCGCCGAACCGTAGATATCGTAAATAATCCACCATAAGGTCATTCCTTTTTTTACCGTCAGCAAACCAAGGGATAGGGGCATTTTATATTCCTGTGGTTCTTTTTGCTCTACAACCGCAGTGATCGCAATAGATTCTGATTTCGTAACAGCTTGATGCGTCTCCTCGGCGGGTACCGCATCTGGGGCTTCGGCGATAACGGGCGCCGGCGATATTTTGTCTTCATTTGGCGTAGTTTTATAATCAGAAATAATGGCTCTTACGGGAAAGATCAGCGCCAGAACAAGCAGCAAACTCAATGCCGCCCATTTTAGCCTTTTAAAAAAAGGCGCGGCCATGTCATTTACACAGCTTCTAACCAAGAACCATCCCGCTTTATGCCTGTTGCGGATAATCATTTTTAAAATAACTTCATGGCATAAGGAAACGACTTTACGCGGGTAACCGCCGGTAGCCAGATATATCGCCACGTAACCTAAATAACTGAATATGGGGGGGGCGATTTCAAAATTTCTTGCTACCGCAAGGCGATACTTTATCATTGCCTGCATCTTTTTGAAATTCAGCGGTTTTAAATAATAAAGCACGTTAATGCGGTCTGTTAAATTTGGGCGGTTATTAAGAATGTGTTTGAATTCTTTTTGGGCAAAAATAATGATTTGCAGCAATTTAAAATCATTGGTCTCATAATTGAGAAATTCCCTCAATATTTCCAGGCAATCACCTGATATTTTCTGGCCTTCATCAATTACCAGAACAACAATTTTATCTTCGTCAACTCCTTTAACAAAAAGGTAATTTTTGATTTTTTCTTTAAGATGCCACTCGCTTTGTTCTTCGCGCGCGCCTTCAATACCCAGCATCGCGCAAACCGTCTGCAGAAACTCAACTGGACTGTTAAATGAAGGATCCAACAATAGATGAGTTTCGATTTCTGTCGGCTGAGCGTCCGTTGCGGAAAAATTCTGAATCAGCTTGCGGCATAAAGTTGTCTTGCCTGTTCCGATATCTCCGATTACGACATTGAGGCCCCGGCGCAAACGCACCGACAGTTCCAATTTCTGGAGGCAACCGGTGTGCTGCGGAGAAGAAAAAAGAAATTCCGGTTCCGGCGAATTGGAAAAAGGCTCTTTTTT
>JAFGKC010000138.1 GCA_016928765.1 Syntrophaceae bacterium | reverse complement strand
GTCTTCCATCATGTAGAGGGTCATTATTGTTTCAATTGCGCCGCAGGCCGCCATTGTATGCCCTATGTAGCTCTTTAACCCGATGACGTAAGGATTGTCTCCGAAAACCGCGCCAATGGCCTGCGCTTCAATGATATCTCCCATTTTAGTCGCGGTGGCATGAGCGCTGATCAGATCAATTTCCTGAGGATTAATCTTGGCGTTTTCCACACCTAGCTTTAGTGTTTGTGTGATACCCGCTAGATTGGGCAGGATCATATCGCCGCCGTTATTGTTGCAGGCAAAACCGATGACTTCGGCGATAATATTGGCGCCGCGTTTTTTGGCAAATTCATAATCTTCGAGCATTACCGCGCCGCCGCCTTCGCCGACAACCAGTCCGTCGCGTAATTTGTCAAAAGGGCGGGGAGTGCGTTGCGGCTCGTCATTAAAAGCGGTGGAACAGGCCAACAAATTATCAAAGACAGCGACAGTAATAGTATCATATTCATCCGCGCCGCCGCAGAGCATGGCGTCTTGCAGTCCGTATTTGACGGCTTCATAGCCGTAACCGATGGATTGGCTTGCTGTAGTGCACGCGGTACCAGAGGCAATAACGCGGCCGGTGATTCCGAACATTTTAGTGATATTGACCGCCGTGGTGTGCACCATGGATTTTAAATAATCCACCGCGCCAATATTTTGATAGTCTGCCTTATCTTTTGCTTCAAAAAATATTTTGTAAATATCGCGTTGCACCGTGGGAGATCCGTGGATGGAACCAAAAGCTACACCCATTTTCCCGGAAGTGATAAATTCCTGGGGCAGGCCGGATTGTTCGAGGACTTCCTTGGCTACCTGGCAGGCGTAGTAGGCGACCGGCCCCATTGTTTTTCGGTGCGCTCTTTTGAAGTCGTACTCAATGGGATAATTCACGGTGCCGTAGACGCGTGAGTGGATAAAGCGGCTGACGAGCGCGTCTTCCCGTAATGGCATGATCCCCGATTTTCCCTGAAGAAGGCTTTCGGTTATCTGCTTTTTGCCGTGGCCGATAGGCGTTATGGCGGAAGCCGCCGTGATGACAACTCTTCGTTCCATAAATTATTATGCCGCGCCGCTTCTGGTCTGAATGATTCTTTCAATATAATCGCAAATCTGATTAATTGTGCGGATATCCATGGCCTGTTTTTTTTCTTCCTGGGTAAGGTCGGAGCCCAGCATGCGCTCAATTTCGAGCAAAAGCTCAATAGCGTCAATGCTGTCAAATTCGTATTTTTCCCGCAGATCGTCATCCATTCCGGGATTTTCTATTTCAAACTCCCGCTGGAATATATTCTTGATTTCGCGTTCAATTTCCTGACGTGTCATTAGCTTGCTGTTAACTCCCTTTACAAATTTTATTAAGAAGAGGCCGAAGGACGAAAGAGCAATCTCGCCCCTGGATGAAGATTGCCATGTATCCTAATTAATTATTGTTTTTCCCCATAATTGGATCTGCTACAGAATTTAACATAATTTATCTTATTCGTCCACACGTTTAGGCCTACCATTTGATATCTTTCACAAATCTCTCCGTTCCGATAATTTTTCTGACCACATTAAATGATCCAAGGATGCTTCCCATAACTCCCGGCGCCAAAGCGTTTTGTCCTGTTATATGAAGCCCGCCTATCGGAATATTATTGACCGACGCGACTTTCATGAGTTGGCGCGCCGTGCGCATGACGCCGTAGCATGAGCCTTCGGGGCAATTGACGTAATCGCGGATTGTCAGAGGAGTAAAAACATCTATAATGTTCGCGTTTTTTAATGGACCTAAAACAACTTCCGCCTTTTGCAAAAGCTCGCGGCCAATGGTGGCCTTTTTTTCTTGATAGTCTTTCGGGCGCTTGCCGGAGAAAGTATGTTCCCAGTTACTCCATTCACTATAGAGTGATCTGGTGATAATCGAAAGCAAACTGCTTTTATCATTTACTTTTCTCACCTGATAAAAAACACCATCTTCGACTTCCCCTTTTTGATCAATCTGCAGGCGGTAAATATTATGCGCTATTTCCGGGTGAGCTTGCGCATCCACGCTGACTTGCACGGAAATTACCCCTTCCGTTTCGGACAAATCTAAAATTCGTTGCCGCAGCGAGGGGCGCAATGAATCGTTTTCCAGCAGTGGCAATAAAATTTTCGGGTGAATATCCGCAATTACATAATCAGCCTGTATTTTTGAATCGGATTTAAGCTTTGCCCCCGTGGCTTTTCCCTCCGCAAACAAGATTTTTTCTACACCGTCATTTAACAGAAGCTTTCCACCTAGTTTCTCGAATCGCCGTACTAATACATCGGTCATCTTCGCGCCGTTATCTTTAAGGCGCCAGGCGGAAAATATGTAGCAGGCCAGAACCATGTGATGAAAAATCAGCGGGCAGTCAGCAGCAGGCACGCCCACAAGCTGACAGGGCACGGAAATTACCGCGCGCAGCCGGGGTGAAACATTTAGCTCATCCAGAAACGCGCCCAAGGGCTGAATGTAATCCATGTTCTGGAAAGGATCGCCCTGATTAAGCAAAAAAGAGGAATCCAGCATGCGCTCGGAAATTTCGCGCAGGCTTTTCATGAAAGCGTTTATTGCCGGCGCGTCATTTGGAAAAGAATCCCGCAGATTTTTTTCATAAGTATCGATATTTGCCGGCAAGTCAAAGCTGAAATCGTCAAAAATGTAGCGGTCAGTTACGCCCTCACTCCCCATACGGGAAAATATTTCCTGCGCGTCTATACCCAGGGCGGCAAACATTTTGCCCAAAGGTTCATTATCTCCCAGCGCGCCGACATAATGCACGCCCACGGGGCAGTCAATTCCCGCGCGCCGGTAGGAGCGCATCAGGCCGCCGGGCAGGGGATTTTTTTCCACTATTGTTACCCGGTAATTAAGCCCGGCTAAAAGAATGCCGGCGCTCAAACCGCCGATGCCGGAACCGATGATCAAAACATTTTTGCCTTCCAGCGATTTTTTCATTTACTTAAAACCTTTTGGATAATTGTTTGGAGATTAGTTTTCAGCCGGACGGGCTTCAACAAGATTCATAAACAGTGTATAGCTGGCAAGTTCCTGCGCCCGCAACTCTATGCTTTGATAAAAGCCGCCCGTGAAACCGCTGAATTTAATATAACGCTTTACTTTGCCGCTGCCGGAATAGCGTTTGACTTCGGGCAATCCGCCAGAGGTTTTTAATACATCAACAGTATCGGAATTACCGGTTCGCCAGCGGCAGGCCGTTTCGCCTGAAGGCAGAAACCCAATTTTTTCTATTTTCCCCCGCGGTTCGAAAAAAATCAGTTTTATATCTTCAATCATGTTGCGCGCGAAATGGGCGGAATCAAAAGGCGGCAGCGCGTGTCTGATATCAAGAGAGCCGTCGGTCTCAATGGCTTCAAAAAGCACCATTCCTTCCACGGTCATAATAGCGCAGGATATGGCGCGGGTTGCCGGGTCAGCCTCCGTAATTCCGATGACGGCGTTTTTAATTCCGCCGGGCATATGGACTTCAATCGCGTGTATGAGCGTTGTTTTTTGTTTTAAAAAAGGATTGGGGCATGCTGAAGCAGTTTTTTCCGGCGGTGTTGTTTGAGTTATTACGGGCAATGTCTGGCAGGCGCTAAGAACAAAAATACAAATTATCAGCGATGCTAATTTCATTCGATATCCTGAAATATTGATTCGGGAATATTCTTATTGGTTTGCGTGTTTTTGAAATCAATTACGGTTGAAGATGTTTCGCTTTCAATAATATTTACCGATTTCACGGCCGCGTCCTTTTTGGAAATAGTGATGATTACTTTTTGAAGCATGCCGTCCATGTTTTGCCCCACCGGTGTGAGCGTGATTTGTGTGTAGGTGTCTTCTTTGAGCGTCGCTTTGAAAGAGGGGTTTTGATCGAACTTGCCGCTCATCCAGGAGGTTATCTCGCCAAGAATGACTTTCATTCCTTGCGCGCCGCCGCTTTGGTCTTCCACCATTTTTCCGCCGGAATAAATGTAGCGCTTTGTCTGGCCTTTATGATTAATCACAATACTTTTAAGAGGTTTTAGATATTCCCAGCGGAAAGAATCCGGAGCGGTGTAATAAAAGCGTCCTTCGGAAATCAGCGGTTTGGTCAAAATCTTCATTGATTTTTTCTGGATGAAATCCGCCTGAATAGTTTTGATTTGCGCCGCGTTTTTGCGCAGTTCCTCGAATCCGGCATCCGCGGCATACGCGTTAGGGAATGCTGCCGCTAAAATAATTCCGCAGAGAATAAATAAAAATGATAACTGACTGCGCCGCACTAAAAAAGCCCTCCATTGATGCTGATAACTTCTCCGGTGATGTAGGAAGCATCCTGTGAGC
Organism: Syntrophaceae bacterium; assembly: GCA_016928765.1. Classification (GTDB taxonomy): domain Bacteria; phylum Desulfobacterota; class Syntrophia; order Syntrophales; family Smithellaceae; genus UBA4810. The sequence continues at coordinate 4,194 of JAFGKC010000138.1, read as the reverse complement.
ATAAGAAACGAATCACGCCGGCCACTTCTTCGGGCTTACCGGCGCGTTCCATGGGGATCATTTTTGTCATGACCGCCACCGGCGTGCCGGCGGTCATTTCCGTCTCAATCAAACCCGGTGCTACCGTGTTGACGCGGATACCGAAGCGCGCCACTTCTTTGGAAAGAGAACGCACCGCGCCGATTATTCCAGCTTTGGCCGCGGCGTAATTGGCCTGCCCGCGGTTGGGCATGATTCCCGAAGCGGAAGAAACGCAGACAATAGATCCACAGCGCGCCTTGACCATTGCTCGTAAAACCGTTTTGGTCACGTTGAAAAAACCTTTCAGCGTCGTATCGATCACGCTGTTCCATTCCTCATCGCCCATCATCATGAAAAGGCCGTCAGCCGTAATACCGGCGTTATTCACCAGAACATGTATTTTTTTATGCCGCCCGATTATATCATTGATTTTCTCGGCTGTTTGCTCAGTGCTGACAACATCAAACTGCGCGATTTCTCCGTCGGAGCCCGCTTCACGCACCAGCTTCAAAGTTTCTTTTGCCGCTTCTTCGTTGGCGTTATAATTAATCACTATAAAATAACCGGTTTTAGCCAGCTCCACGGCGGTGGCGCGTCCGATGCCGCGGCTTGCCCCGGTGATAATCGCAACTTTTTTTTCACTCATCTTAATGTTGGTCTCCTTAAAGTAATTATTGTTTAATATCGTCTTCGTTCAGGCGCAGTGCCTGCAGGACCATTGTGGCTAAAACAAAATCAGCGCTTTTGACGGTTCCTTCGACCACGGCGTAATTATCCATCGTGTACTTGCTGACTACAAAAACAGTGAGTTTTGTATCGACGGGAATTTTGTCTACCATAAATTTCGCGCTTTTAATACCGACCAGCCATCCCTTCACACTGTCTTTACCCTGTTTTATCCTTTTATAGCCCTCGATGACGGCGGCCGTCTGGGCAACTGCCTCGATCAGCACCAGTGAGTTCGTCGCGCCGTTGGCAAATAAAGGCCAGTCGGGAGTTACCTTTGCAGCAACAATACCGGAGTCTTCCTGCGCGTCTATTACCTCGCTGATGATTTTAATCGGCGCGCGATGCGGGATAATGCTTTCAATATCGATACTTATCATAAAAGTTTTCTTTCACAAAAGCATATTAAACTAATGAAAAAACGCCATTAAAGTCAACAAAAATCGTCCCTTTAAAGCGTTCGTTGATTTTTCACAAATTTTCCGCTAAATATCCACAAATTCAATTTGTAGGCATTATTTTATGGCTACCGAGCACAGAGAAAAATTTGATAATTTTTATAAAAACATCCTGAGCCCAAACGCTGATTTGTGCGGCAGGGAATTTACCCTTTCCGGCTACAGCTATGGCGAGGTTTTTGAATTGGCGGCGGGCATCAAAACGATGCTTGCGGGGCGCGGCAGGGAAAAAACACTTTGTCTGTGCACCGAGAAAAAATCCGTTACCGCCGCCTGCGTTCTGGCTTCTTTGTCCGGTGCCTGCCAGCTGATTCTTCCTTATTCCTTTTCCGCGCACGCGCTGATGGAAATGCAAGAAGCCACCGGTTTTGATGCCGCCATTGCCGACCACCCGGAAGAATTGCCTTCGGGTGTTGAAGTTATCACTCCTCTATCGGGAAAAATCTCCGATCTCAAACCGGACAAACTGCGCGATCCGGACAAACCTTTTTTACGTCTTTTCACCGGCGGCTCCACGGGAAAACCCAGGGTCTGGACAAAGTCGCCGCGCAATCTCCTGGCCGAAGCGTTTTACTTAAAAGAAAAATTTGAGCTTACGCAAAACGATTTATTTGTCGCCACCGTGCCGCCTTATCATATTTACGGGTTACTTTTTTCCGTGCTTGTTCCTTTTGCCGCGCAGGCGCGGATTCTGCCGGACATTTACACTTTTCCGCAGGAAATAATTTCCGCGGTTAACAAACATTCAGCCACCGTGCTGATCAGTGTTCCGGCGCACTACCGTTCTTTAAAGACAGATGATCTGTCCGTGCCTTCTTTAAAAATCGCGTTTTCTTCCTCCGGCGCGCTGAACCGCGCCGATGCGGCGCACTTTTATAAAAAAACCGGTGTGGGGATAGCGGAAATCTACGGCTCCACGGAAACAGGCGGCGTTGCCACGCGCAATATCAGTGAAAACACGGAAAGCTGGAAACCATTTGATATTGTTGATTGGAAAATTGATGGTATGGACGGCTCACGGCTTTGCATTAAATCTGATTTTGCTTCTGAAGAATTGCCGCGCGACAAGGATGGGTTTTGCATGACGGGTGACGAGGCAGCCCCGGACAAAGATAACCGCTTTTCGCTTTTGGGGCGAGCCGACGGCATCGTGAAAGTTGCCGGTAAGAGAGTGGACTTGATTGAAGTGCAAAATAAAATCAAAACACTGCCCGGAGTGCAGGAAGCCGTCGTTATTTCGCTTCCAACCGAAAAAGGGCGTGAAAGCGTCATTGCCGCATTGGTGGTCGGTGATCTTACCGAAGCCGAGCTAAGAAAAATGATGAAGTATCTGCTTGAACCTTACGCGATACCCCGGCGCGTGAAAATTGTTCCGCACATCGCCACCACGGCTACCGGCAAGATTGACCGGCGAACAATAGAACAGATATTACTTTCCGAGGAAAATTAAAATAGCTAGTGTGCTTTTTGAGTTTTTGTTTTCAGCCGCTTCAGCCGGTGCGCGAGCGATTCTTTCTCGTCTGGTGAAAAACCATTGTTTTGATTAAGCGCGTTCTCCACGAGCATTTTTGCCGCGTTGCAGTCACGGGCGCGATGTTCCAGCCATTTGGCCATTTCCGATACAGCGGAAAAATCTACGGGCGTAATTTCCAGCAGTTCCTGCCAGATTTGCGTCGCTTCTTGCCAGCGCCCGGTTCGCTTGCATAAAGAGGCTAATTCTTTTTTTGAAATTACGGATAGTTGACTGCCTGCCGGGTTTTCGCCAAAGGCATCCAGAATTTTTCCGGCGCGTTCGGCGTCGCGTCTTTTAAACAGAAGTCTTGCCGCCGCCAGGTAATCATCCGCGTGTGAATTTTGTAGTTCCTGCTTCGCGCAGAGAATTTCCGTAAGATGCGCGGTGAGCGTGGCCATGGAAATAACGTCGAGTTTGTTGTGTTCAAAAATTGCTTCCAGCAGCCGGCCATCCCGATTTTTCAGCCAGTCGAAATATCGCTGGGGAATTTCCCAACCGGGAATATCTCCTTCCCGAAAAACTCCCAGCACTTCGGCCTCCAGCGTTCCCAGTCTGCTGTTTTCCAGACGATGCCCTAAAATGCGCCGCGACGGATGAAGTAAATCCAGATGCGGCAGGCTCGCCATATCGCTTTTCAAACGATTCAAGATGAAGCGGGTGTTTAAGAGATTGACGTCAAAGGCCTTGCCGTTGAAAGTGACCAGAAAATTCTTTTGAGCGGCGATTTGGGCAAGATAAAAAAGCGCGGCGCGTTCTTCGGAAAAATCACGCGCGAAAATTTGCCGGATATGAAAAGCACCTTCTTCAAACCAGCCCAGGCCGATGAGAAAAGCCAGCGTTCCCGTGCCGCCGGAAAGGCCGGTCGTTTCCGTATCCAGAAAAAGGCCTTCCTCGCAGCGGCAGGTGCTTAAAGCATCATCACCTGCCAAAACACCCGCGGCGTGCATATCCAGATTGAGGGCTTCGCAGATACTGCGTTTGCCGTGCCGGCAGTTGCCGGCCATGATGTCGCTTACCAGAAAAAACCTGCCGTGTTTGTTTTCCACTTCTTCGCCTCTGACTATTTTTTCCAGAGCGATGGTTTCTCCCCAAAATTCCTTTTTGGGTGCGGCAGTTTGCATCTGCGGCCGGCGCGAAAGAATCATATCCATTCTTCGGCGTAGTTCATCAATTCGCGCCTGCTTTTCAGAAGGCGCGGTGGGTTTTGTTTTTTCGCCGGTCAGGCGTTTTAATTTATCAATCGAGCTCATTTTTCATTTCTTTGTCATTGCGAGCCGCCTTCCATGCGGCACAGCAATCCATTTTTCTGCGGTTAACTATGAAACATTAAGATTAAAGATCCGGCCTCTTATTTATTTGGATGTTCTTTTGTCAAGTTCTCCCAAATTTTATATATAGATATATTTTCTCTAACTCTCTTGAGGTCAAATTTGTACCATTTTATGCGAGAATCATAAAAATTTACTTGAGATATAT
>JAFGKC010000137.1 GCA_016928765.1 Syntrophaceae bacterium | reverse complement strand
TAACGGAGCCGCGACTGAGCCGTTCCGTGGAATCGGTTCTAGTCGCTTGTTCGGCCGCCGCAGGCGGTTGGGCAAGCGACATTCAGGCGCGGCTCCGTTCGCCCGCCAGCGTATGCGGCGGGCGAACGAAAAGCTCACCGGGAGCAAGCCAGAGGCTTGCGATCCGGTGTAGCGACTGGTTATGCAACCTTTCTTTTTTTTAATGCTATTTTCAGTTGCCGATACTTTCTTTTGTAACTAATGATACCTCTTTGTAAAGATTCTGGTCCGCGAAAGAATACCGATATTTTGTAAATTATCTTTCTAACTCTTCTTATAAATTTAACGATATTGAATTGAATTAAAGTTTTGTTCTTAATGGCGTTATATCTTTCTATTTCATAATTAATATTCAAGCATGTTTTCGTGAAAGCTCCGTTATGATATTCACCTTTGAAGTATGATATATCGATTGGTGTGTATCCCATTAGATCCTTTGTTGTTGTTTGAATTCCGTATTTTAGTAATACTTTGACGCTTTTAATATTTTGATATTGAGCGGCCAGGTGTAATAAGTTTCCACCATTATTCAATTTTGTTTTTATTAAATAAGGATTCTTTTCAAGCAACTCGCAAATTCGAGATACATTACCTGACTCAACTGCTTTATATAGATGATCAAGATTGTCGTTCATTTATAGTTGTCATTTCAATTTTATGATGCATAACATTGTTTATATAGATCTATGCTAATATGGCAAACACAGCAAATTTGCTGTATAAACCCCTATGTTTAAAATGACCATTTTGGTCTTAATATCTTAATATAAAACAACAATCAACCTTTTTTCTGCTTTTGTACCGGGGATATTATACAGATCCGTATAATATCCCAAATCAGCTTTTAAAGGCTATCCGCCGGGCTTCTCACTGCGGATGGCCCTTTATTAAGAACATGGGTATAAATCATCGTTGTTTTTAAATCTTTGTGTCCAAGAAGCTCTTGAACCGTCCTTATATCATAGCCATCCTCAAGCAAATGTGTCGCAAAGGAATGACGGAAAGTGTGACAGGTTGCCCTTTTTACAAGGCCGGCTTTCACCACGGCATCTTTTACCAACTTCTGAATAATTGTTTCATGAATATGATGCCTGCCATGCTCACCCGTTTTTTTGTTGTGCCACAAGGTATTTTGAGGAAATACCCATTGCCAGCACCATTTTTTAGAGGCGTTTGGATACTTGCGTGTTAAAGCATCAGGCAATAGAACACGGCCGAAACCATTGGCAATATCGGATTCATGAATTTTCTTAACTTTGCTTAAATGCTCTATTAATGGTTTTTTGACCGATTCGGGAAACATCGTTATACGATCTTTATCGCCTTTGCCGCTCCTAACGATTATTTGGTTTTTACTGAAATCCAGGTCTTGAATTCTCAAACGTAAACACTCCATCAATCTGAGACCCGCGCCATACATAAGATAGGCAATAATCCATTTGTCATCTTTTAAATTCTCCAAAATAGCTTTGACTTCGGATTTTGTCATGACAACGGGCAGTCTAACCGATTTTTTTGCGCGAATGACCTCGCCTATGTCGCCAATTTTTCTATCTAAGACATACTTGTAGAGAAAGATAATGGCGCACAAAGCCTGATTTTGTGTTGAAGCACTTACATGTTCTTTTACTGCTAGATTGGTTAAGAAAGCATTGATTTCCGGTTCGGCCATGTCTTTAGGATGCCGGACATTGTGAAAAAAGATAAAGCGTTTAATCCAGTGAATATATGTCGCTTCAGTTTTGCGGCTATAATGCCTGGAACGCATTGCCTGGCTAAGTTGATCAAGTAGTTTCGGTTTGTTGGCAGTTGTCGTAATCGGCATAACAACACTTATTGCCGGAGAGGATGACGCCGCAGGTTTCTCTTTGAAAGATGTTAAATGGTTGACTTCAGACTGAATCATTTTCAATCACCCTATGTGCTAAAGCGAGTTTAGCGGGTCAGGATCGATATGCAGACAGGAAGAAAGAAGAGAGCCGACGCGGCAATAAGGCCGTAGGAAAACCAATTAAAGTATTTTTCGTACTTCAGCAAGCTCTCCTCCCAATCGCTGTATTCGATAAATCGGCAAAACTTTTGGAGTAGTTTTGCTAGATGGAATGTTTTTGGTTCATCCATGCTTCCCGCTTCAAAAGTATTTTCAAAAAAGATAATTTTGCTTTGCATATAGGTTTTCCTCGGTTTTTCTAAAAAATTATTTATGATATTTGCGCACCACGGCGGTAATCACCCCGGCGATGCGCAGTTCTTCCTTGGGAATAATCGTCGGGTATTTGGGATTGGCCGCCTCCAGCGTTACCGTTTTTCCTTTTTTGCAAAAATATTTCATTGTCCAGTTGCCGTCCACTTCCGCCAGAATGATATCGCCGTTTTTCGGCTCTCTGCCTTTTTCCACAATCACCAAATCTTTGTTCATGATGCCCGCGCCTTCCATGGAATCGCCGGTGACGGATAAAAGAAAGGATGTTTCGGGACGATTGACAAGATATTCGTCAAAAGAAATTACATCGCGCAGTTCTTCTTCCGCCGGTGAAGGAAATCCGGCGCAGACATCTCCGGCCAGAGGCAGCGCGAGCGAAAGGCGTGCCGGCGCGAGAAATCCCTTAGCGTCTTTTTGCAGGATTCCCGCGGCGATTAATTTTTCTACCCAGAAGTGGACAACGCTTTTGGAGCGCACACCGATGATATCCGCCATTTCCGAATACGTCGGCATGCGCCGGTTTTTCCGGAAAAAGGTGAAAATCTTTTTTTCCACATCCGGTAAAGTTCGCTTGACTTTCATGATGGCTATGCTATAGAACGATTGTTCTATTGTCAAGGATTTTTGTTACGGGTGATAGGGGCAGGTTTGAAAGCAGGAGCAAAAATATTTGACACGCAAGAGGAAAAAAGCTAGCCTGCAAAAACTTAACTAGCTGAAAACAATTAATATTTTATCCGGGCATTCTATAATGATTACAAAAGACAAGATTATTAAGGTTTTGGCCACCGGTTTCGGCGCGGGGCTTTCGCCTGTGATGCCGGGGACGGCTGGGACGCTGGTGGGGGTTTTGATTTGCCTGGCTTTTTTGCCCCTGCACTGGATTTTTAGGTGTTTATTTGTGGCGGCTCTGGTGGGTGTTGCCGTTTATGTGAGTGGGCGCGCGGAGGAAATTTATGGCAAAAAAGATGACCAGCGCATTGTTATTGATGAAATCGCTGGATTTCTTCTGGCGATGCTGCCGGTAGCGATAAATTTTTTGAACCTTGCTCTTGCTTTTTTTCTGTTTCGCATTTTTGATATTTGGAAACCTTATCCTCTGCGAAAGTTTCAGGAATTTCCCGGCGGCTGGGGTGTGGTGGCCGATGATATCGGCGCGGGAATTTACGCCGCCGCGGTGCTGATTTTGTTTAATTTTTTTGTAAAATTTTAAAAGGTTCAAGTATTGGGCAGCTTTGAAAAATGCGCCAGAGGCAAGGCGCGCAAGTTATGAGGAGTGAGGCGTATTTCTTATACTCCGCAACGACGAAGAACGCAGCGCAACGAGGCATATGGACATTTTGCAAAGCTGAAGGGGTGATATGAAAATTGGTATTCTGACCATCGGCAACGAATTAATCTCTGGACGCACGGCTGATGCCAACGCTTCTTTTATCGCGCGCGAGATAAATCAGCAGGGCTGGAGCGTGGAAGCCATCATGTCCGTAGGCGATGATTTTACCAAAATCAAAGACCGCCTCAATTATTTATTGTCGATGACAGATGCCGTGATTTGCACCGGAGGGCTGGGGCCTACCGCGGATGATATAACTTCCGCGGCTATCGCCGCCGCTTTCGGCCTGCCGCTTTATACTGATGAAAATGTTCTGAACCACATCAAGGAAATCTTTGCCAAATACAATCTGCGCTGGATTGAAAACAACGCCAAGCAGGCGATGTTTCCTCAAGGCGCGGAAGTTATTGAAAACCCCGTCGGCACGGCAGCGGGATTTTTCTTGAAAGTAGAGGGCAAACTTATTTTTGTTATTCCCGGTGTTCCCGGGGAAGCAAGAAGAATGCTGCCGGAAGGAGTGCTCCCGGTTTTGCGCAAGCATTTCCCCGAAGCAGAATTGCACGTAGCCAAACAAACTATAAAAACCTTCGGCCTTGGCGAGGGGGCGGTGGATAACGCGCTCAAAGATATAGATTTTAACGCGCTTGGTGTGAGCATTGGTTTTTATCCGGTTTTTCCGGAAAATCATATTGTGATCATTGCCCGCGAGCAATCGCGGCAGAAAGCGCAGGACAAATTAAAAAAAGCGCAGGATGAAATTACCAATCGGCTGAAACAAAATATTTTTCACTATGGTGATGAGACGCTGGAAGAAGTTGTCGCCGGCATGCTTATGGAAAAGAAGCTGACGCTGGCGGTGGCGGAATCCTGCACGGGCGGATTGATTGCCAGCCGCCTCACGGATGTGCCGGGAAGCTCGGAATTTCTGGAAAGAGGCTTGGTTACCTACAGCAATAAGGCCAAAATGGAATTGCTGGGCGTTCCCGCGGCCGTTTTAGGAAAGCACGGCGCGGTAAGCGAGGAAACGGCGCGTTTAATGGCCGAAGGTGTACGTAAAATTGCCGCAACAGATTTGGGGCTTTCCTCTACGGGCATTGCTGGCCCCACGGGCGGCTCTAAAGAAAAACCGGTCGGGACGGTTTATCTGGCGCTGGCGGATGGCAAAAAAACACATTGCCGCCACTTTGCTTTCCGTTGGGACAGAAGACGCAACAAACTGGTTTTTTCTGAAGCGGCGCTGATATTTATTTACGACTATCTTTTAGGCAGGCTGAGCAATGAATGAGGCTCAAAAAAATATCCGCGCGTTTCTGGCGATAGAGCCGCCAGCTGATATTTTAGAAGCGGCCGGAATTCTGCAGGAAAAATTAAAAAAAGAAATCACCGGCAAGGTAAGCTGGACTAAGCCCCAGGGCAATCATCTTACGTTGAAATTTTTCGGCAACATTGACGAAAAGGATAAAAAAAATATTTGCGCTGCCGTGGAAAAACAGGTAGCTTTGACAACTCCATTATCGATTAAAATAGCAGGAACAGGCTGTTTTCCAGACAGCAAGAAACCGCGCGTGCTCTGGCTCGGAGCATCAGGGGATATAGAAAAAATAGCAGAACTGCAGGCGCAACTGGAAGAAGATTTTGAAAAAATCGGATTTGAGCGCGAAAATAAAAATTTCCGGCCTCATCTTACATTGGGACGCGTTAAAAATCCCGGTGACATAACCGGGGTTGGCGAAGCGATTAATAAATACATACACTACAGTGCCGGTGAATTTATCTGTAAGGAAGTAGTATTGGTTCAAAGCAAACTTACCCCGCAGGGGGCAATTTATTCAAAACTTAAAACTTTTAATTTTATAGGGGAGTGAAAAATGAGCGCGAAGAAAACAAAAAAAGAATCAGATAATAATACTAATGGAGGTCATGGCACTATGGGCATCGACACGGATAGATCAAAAGCGATGGATTTAGCCATCACACAAATTGAAAGACAGTTTGGCAAAGGGTCTATTATGAAGTTGGGCGGCGGCGAGAAGGTCGCGAATATTCCGGCCATATCTACCGGTTCGCTAAGCCTTGATATCGCGTTGGGCACTTTCGGCGTGCCGCGCGGCAGAGTTGTGGAAATATACGGCCCGGAATCCGGAGGTAAAACTACGCTGGCGTTGCATATCGTGGCGGAAGCGCAAAAGCAAAACGGTCTGGCGGCTTATATTGATGCCGAACACGCGCTCGATGTAACTTACGCCCAGAAAATAGGAGTGAACACGGATGACCTGCTTATTTCACAGCCGGATACGGGCGAGCAGGCCCTCGAGATTGCTGAAACGCTGGTGCGCAGCGGCGCGCTGGATGTTCTGGTGATTGATTCCGTTGCCGCGCTGGTGCCAAAAGCGGAACTGGAAGGGGATATGGGCGACGCGCAGATGGGGCTTCAGGCCAGGCTTATGTCGCAGGCGCTGCGCAAACTTACCGGCAGTATCAGCAAATCGAAAACGACAGTTATTTTTATAAATCAGTTGCGCATGAAAATCGGCGTGTTTTTCGGCAATCCGGAAACGACTACCGGAGGAAACGCGCTTAAATTTTACGCTTCGCAGAGACTTGATATCAGAAAAATGACATCGCTCAAATCCGGCCAGGATGTTACCGGCTTCAGAACAAGAGTTAAAGTGGTGAAAAATAAACTGGCTCCTCCTTTTAGGGAAGCTGAGTTTGACATTATTTTCGGCGAAGGCATATCTAGGGAAGGCGATGTTCTGGATTTGGCCGCGGAGCACGGAATTCTGGAAAAAAGCGGCGCCTGGTATTCATACAAAGGTGACCGCATAGGGCAGGGCCGTGATAATGCCCGCGTATTTCTTAAAGAAAATCCGGATATTATGAAGCAGATGGAAAACGAAATACGCGAGAAACTGGGGATGAAGACTATAGAGCAGACTCCTGAACAGGAAGAAGATTAGTGAAGGTGTTCGATCTGGCGGCGGCAAAGCAAAAAGCTTATCGCCTTTTATCTTTGCGGCCGCACAGCGAAAAAGAACTAAAAAAGAAATTGCGGGAAAAAGGTTTCCCGTCTGAGATTGTTGAAGAAGCGCTGGAAAAACTGCGTAATTTGAAGTATCTGGATGATAAATCATTCGCGCCGCGATGGGCGCGCAATCTTGCCGTAAATAAGCTCTGGGGAAATAAAAAGATTATTCTGAGCCTGCGGGAAAAAGGGATTGACGGGGATTTAATCAGCGTGGCCGTTGAGAAGGCGCGGCAGGAAATGCCCGAAGAAGAAGCGATTGAAGCGCTGATTAAAAAAAAGACGGCAAAAAAAAAACTGAATATTTTGGAGCAAAAGGAAAAACAAAAAATATTTCAAAGCCTGCTGGGGCGCGGTTTCCCCGCCGGGCTGATTTTACGTAAGCTGGGAGAGGCTAAAGAAGGAGAATTTGATGACGAAAACGGGTAACCAGATAAGAGAAAGCTTTTTAAAATATTTCACAAAAAAGAAACACACGCTTGTTGCCAGTTCTTCTTTGGTGCCCAAGGATGACCCGACACTGCTTTTCACCAACGCGGGCATGGTTCAGTTTAAAAATATTTTTTTAGGTTTGGAAAACCGCGGCTACACCCGCGCCGCCTCTTGTCAGAAATGCGCCCGTGCCGGCGGCAAGCACAATGATCTGGAAAATGTCGGCGTGACGGCACGCCATCATACTTTCTTTGAAATGCTGGGTAATTTTTCCTTCGGCGATTATTTTAAGGAAGAGGCGATTACTTGGGCTTGGGAATATCTGACAGAAGAAATGAAACTGCCCAAGGAAAAGCTTTGGGTTACGGTTTTTAAGGATGATGATGAGGCCTTTGAAATCTGGAATAAAAAAATGAAAGTTTCGGCCGAACGTATTGTCCGTATGGATGAAAAGAGCAACTTTTGGATGATGGGTGATACCGGTCCGTGTGGTCCCTGTTCCGAAATTCTTTACGATCAGGGCAAAGACACAGGCTGCGGCCGTCTTGAGTGCGATGTTCACTGCGACTGCGATCGTCATCTGGAAATCTGGAATCTGGTCTTTACGCAATATAACCGTGATGAAGAAGGTAAATTGAATCCTCTGGCCAAGCCCAGCATCGATACAGGCATGGGGCTGGAGCGTCTGGCCGCGGTTGTTCAGGGCGTGAAAAGTAATTATGATACGGATCTTTTTACCCCAATAATCAATTTTGTGGAAAAAATTTCCGGCAAAAATTACGGCAAGAAAGATGAAAATGACATTTCCATCAGGGTTATCGCCGATCACAGCCGCGCTCTAACTTTTCTTATTGGTGACGGAATTCTTCCTTCCAACGAAGGACGCGGTTATGTTTTGCGCCGCATTTTACGCCGGGCGGCGCGTCATGGCAAAATGCTGGGTATCAACAAGCCTTTTTTGCATCAGTGCGCCCAAGTGGTAATTGAAATGATGAAAGAAGCTTATCCGGATTTAGTGGAAAAATCCTCTTATGTTACCAAAGTTATTCTCAACGAAGAACAGCGTTTTATGGAAACGCTGGACGCCGGCCTGCGCATTTTACAGGAAGAAACAGCCGCGCTGAAAAAAGCGGGCAAATCAGTTTTGCCCGGAGCCGTGGTTTTTAAATTATATGATACCTATGGTTTCCCCACAGATTTGACGGCGGATATCATCAAAAAAGATAAAATGACTCTGGATAACGAGGGATTTGAAGCGGAAATGGAGCGCCAGCGAGAACGCGCGCGTGACGCCTGGAAAGGCAGCGGGGAAGAAGCTATAGCGGAATGTTATTTAAAAGCCACCAGTTCAGGTGTTATTACCCAATTTTGCGGTTATGACGGAGTAACCAGCGCTCAATCAAAGGTCACGGCGCTATTTATAGAAGGGCAGCCGGCAGACACAATCACCGAAGACCAAAACGCTGATGTGGTTTTGGAAGAAACTCCTTTCTACGGCGAATCCGGCGGTCAGGTGGGAGATACGGGTTTTTTGGAAGGGAAGGATTTTTACTTTGAAGTTCAGGACACAAAAAAGCCGTTGGATAAGTTAATTGTGCATAAGGGTGTTGTTAAAAAAGGAAAAATAAAAATCGGTGACCAGGCACGGCTGATTGTCGATGAAGAAAACAGAAAAGCAATCGCGGCCAATCATTCCGGCACGCATATTTTACAGGCGGCGCTAAAGGCGGTTCTGGGAGATCATGTCAAACAATCCGGTTCCCTGGTTAACGCGCAAAGACTGCGTTTTGATTTTACTCATTTTTCCAAAATTACCGATGAGGAAATGCGACGAGTGGAAGAGATTGCCAATGATACAATTCGTAAAAATTTGCCGGTGGATGTGCAAGTCTGTTCGCTGCAGGAAGCCTTGAAGACGGGCGCGACGGCAGTGTTTGACGAGAAATACGGCGACACGGTGCGCGTGGTTAAAATGGGTGAAGAGAGCATGGAGCTTTGTGGAGGCACGCACGTCGGGCGCACCGGTGACATCGGGCTTTTAAAAATAGTTCATGAATCGGCAATTGCCGCCGGTGTCCGCAGAATAGAAGCCGTTACCGGTAAAGAGGCGTTGGCGCATGTACAGAAATTGGAAGAAGGATTAAGCGGAGCCGCGGGTTTGTTTAAGGCCGGTCTCTTTGAAGTTTATGATCGCGCGGAAAAGTTGCTCAAACACGCAAAAGAACTGGAAAAAGAAATTGAAACTCTAAAAGGGAAGCTTGCCGCTAAAGATTCCGGAGACCTGATTAACCAGGCGCGTCGTGTGGGAGATGTAAACGTGCTTGCCGCTGAGGTCAGCATTACTGATGTTAAAACTTTGCGCGATTTCGGAGACAAGCTGCGCGATAAAATAGGATCGGGAATTATTCTGCTAGGCGGAAAAGCTGATGACAAGGCAATGCTCTTGTGTATGGTGACCAAAGATCTAACCAAAAAATATCACGCAGGAAACATCATCAAAGAAATAGCGCCGTTGGTCGGCGGCAGCGGGGGAGGACGTCCGGACATGGCGCAAGCCGGAGGTTCACAGCCGGAGAATATTTCCAAAGCAATAGCCCACCTGGATAAATTGCTCAGTTAAGATCAGTGGAATCAGTTAAAATCAGTTAGACCGATCGCTTTCGTTTCCGTAAAGGCAGTATTTATTGCGACCCATGGCTTTAGCCCGATACATCGCGTTATCAGCTTTGTTCATCAGCGTATCCGCGTTTGTTCCGTGTGCCGGATATATGGCCACTCCCACGCTTGATGTGACCTTGATAGAAGTTTTTTCGATATGAAACGGACTATCAAAAACAGAGATAATTTTTTTGACGATAACCAGCGCGTCGGATTCACACGAGAGCGAGGGCATGATTAGAGTGAATTCGTCTCCTCCGTAACGCGCAACCGTGTCACTTGACCGCACCAAGCCAGATAATCTCTCCGCCACTGATTTGAGAATGTTATCTCCCGCCATGTGACCATGGGTGTCATTGATTTCTTTAAAGCGGTCGATGTCGAGAATAATAACCGCGACCATTTTTTGATTTCTTTTCGCCAATTTGAAGGCCATTTGCATGCGATCATAAAAAAGTATGCGATTGGCAAGGCCGGTAAGAGGATCATGAAACGCCTGATGACGGATGATTTCTTCAGTTTGAAGACGTTCCGTAATATCACTGATGATTCCGCGGAAACCCTGCGCTTTTCCATTAGCGTCAATAATCAGGCTTACGGAAAGCTCCACGTTTTTCTTTTTGCCGCTTTTGGTGATTATTTCCCATTCCATTTTTTTTGTGGGCTTTCCGGTTTTAAAAACCTGATTAAAAACCCAGTAAGCCATTTGCGCTTTTTCTTTGTCCACGTATGTTTTGTAATTTTTCCCCTGCATTTCTTTAGCGCTGTATTCATATAGCTTAAGATATGCTTCGTTAAAAACTGTAGTGTTGCCGGCCAGGTCAACTTCATAATAGGCATCGGTAATAGTATCAATAATGGTGCGGTAACGCTCTTCGCTTTGGCGCAGTTTTGTTTCCGCCTGCTTTTGGGAGGTAATATCCATTTGGCTTCCCAAAATAGCTCTTTGTCCCTGGTAGTTGATGGAAGAAACTGTTCCCACATGCCAAAGATGATCTCCGTTTTTGGTAATGATACGGTATTCGTACGGCAAGGAAATTGTTCCCTGCAGCATGGCGACGGAATTGTCCTTGACGAGCTGACGGTCTTCAGGATGAATAAAAGACGAGTATGGTTTATTCGTTAATTCATCTGAGGAATAACCCATCAAGTCGCGCAGTTTTTTATTGGTCCATTTGATAATACCGTCTTGAATTATTAGAAATCCAATCGGAGAATTTTCGGCCAGAGTGGTGTAAAGTTCCTGCGCGTGGCGTAAATCGTTGATGTCTTTGGCGATAATGCCGACAGCGGAAATATTGTCGGAAGCGCTCTGCCGAATTGGATAAAAAGTGCGCAGAAATTCGTTTGCGTCCCGTTTGCTTTGGTATTCCCGCTGAAACGGTATTCCCTTTTCAAATACTTCTAAAACGTCTTTTTCAAACTTCGCGGTTTCTTCAGGACTATGAAAATCACTGTAATGTTGTCCTATAATATCCTGAAGGGTCAGATTTAACCGCGAGCAATAACGGGGGTTGGCATAAATATACCGGCAGGATGAATCTACCATGTAAATGGAATCAGCCGTCGCTTCGATAAGATTACGATAAATCTCTGTCGAATGCTTCAGGGCGTCGCCTTTGGTATTTATCTCGGATAGGGTTTTGTTTGCTTTGACGGAGTTTTTAAGTTTTGTCATGTTTTATTAATATTTAAAATCATTTAGTTTTATAGTAATTATATTTTAGCGGGAATAAGCATAGGATAGATGTTCTTGTCAAGGACAAAAATATAGAATGCGCGAACGATAAATTGTCTTATAGGGAAACCAGGTGGTTTACGTAAATAGGAAAGAGCGGTCATTGAGTAATTCGACAATCGCCGAATCGTTATCTATGCGAACGATGGTTTTAGAAGCTGTATCAACGCAAGTGCTGCGAAATTGGGAAAGACTGATGTTACGTAAACGGCATAAAATCGTGGCGATGGTGAAATTATGCGAAACAACCAGCGCGTTTTTACCTTGGGAAATAATATGTTCCAAACTTCCCCATGCGCGGTCTTGCAATTCGGTTAAAGATTCGCCTTCGGGCATCTTAATGCTCGCGGGATCTGCAATCCATTTTTTTAAGAAATCCTTTTTGTCATTCATTAGGTCTTTGAAAGATAGACCTTCAAAAATGCCCTGGTTCATTTCCATTAATTCTTTACGTGTATGAATATGCAGCGAATGAAATTCGTTGATTATTTGCGCGGTCTGAAGCGCTCTTTTTAAGGGGCTGGAATAGATTGCTTCAATGTGCTGGTTTTTCAGAGATGAAGCCAGAAGC
>JAFGKC010000136.1 GCA_016928765.1 Syntrophaceae bacterium | reverse complement strand
GCCTTATGAATTTGTCAAAGAACAACAAACTATGCTACAGGAACAGGGACTCAATTTGAACCTGGTACATATTTCGGGGTAAGGTCATATCCACTACCTGGCTTTCTTTTTTCTGACATTTTGCGTGGATATCCGGAAGCAGGTTCTTTCTTATTCTTGGCCATCTTCTCAAATCGCAGGGCGCCGGATCATTTAATTTATGCAAAATAAGACGGCCTTCTTCCGTAATCCCTTTGATTCTTGCCTCAAAACCCAATCTGGCGCCCGGTCTGGAACCGTTCGTACCGTAAGTTATCAGGACGATTTCACTTATGGAACAATCGTTAATTTTGGGCTTGGTTTGTTCAATGGAGAAAAATTCGTTGGATAATTGTTGGCAAAAACGGGAACGGCGGATTTCTTTTTTCCCGAAAACCAAACAAATTTCCTGCTCTGGTTGAATGTCTAAGCGCACGGCATCTCTCTTTAGTACTATTTAACGGCAAAAAATAGAAAGAATTACCGAAAATTATTTGTTATTTTAATGGTAACGATTTGCTAAGTCAAGTAATTATGTTCCAGAAAACTGTTCTTGCCGCTTGCTTAAGTAATGAAAATGTAATAGTAGAGCGCTCGTTATATTATAAATTGACGGAGGATTTAAAGTAATGTCTAAAAAAACAAACACCGAAACATTACAGCAGGATAAGCGCATTCTCTCCCGACGCCTGCTTGGTGGGGAAATATCCGAAAAAGACATGCAGTCTTTCTTAAGAAAAATCCCCGATGTTGCTGAAAACGCTGAAGAAATTACAATAGATGAAGACGAAGCAGTATAATTATGCTGATCGATTCCCACGCTCATCTTGAGATGAGCGAGTTTGATCATGACCGTCGTGATGTTATCGGGCGCGCCTTATCGGCGGGTGTGGAATATATAATAACAGTCGGGACAAACCTTGAGTTAAGCCAAAAAGCAATATCTCTTGCCGCCGAGTATGATAACATTTTCGCCACAGTGGGCATTCATCCGCATGACGCGGCAGCGGCTGATGATGAAATTTTACGCCAGATAAAAGAGCTTGCCCGGCAGCCTAAAGTTGTCGCTTACGGTGAAATCGGCCTGGACTTTTTCCGTAATATTTCACCGCCTCAGAAACAAGTTGAAGTTTTTTCCCGCCAGATGGAAATAGCCCGCGAGCTTAATCTTCCGATAATAATTCATGACCGCGACGCCCACGAACAGGTTTTGCGGATGGTGGAAGAATCAGGCATCCGCCGGGGAGTCTTCCATTGCTTTTCCGGTGATGCCAAAATGGCAAAAAAATGCGTGGATTTAGGTTTTTATATTTCTATCCCTGGCACCGTTACCTTCGATAAGGCGAAAAAAATAACCGATGTCGTAGAAAATGTTCCCCTAGAGTATATACTTTTGGAAACAGATTGTCCTTATCTTACCCCCGTTCCTTACCGCGGCAAACGCAATGAACCATCTTTCATTGTCCATACGTCGAAAAAAGTCGCGCAAATCAAATCTCTCCCCTGGCAGGATGTCGCCCGCGCCGCCGCGGATAACACAAAAAAGTTATTCGGACTTAAAAATTAGATATCGAAATCTTTGTGCGCTTTTTTTAAAAATCTGATAATAAAGCGGATATGAACAAAAAAGCAGTTGTATTATTAAGCGGTGGTATTGATTCCGCCGCAACGCTTGCCGTGGCGAAAAGCGTGAATTTCGAAATCTACGCGCTTAGTTTTCGCTATGGCCAGCGCCACATCATTGAGCTGGAAGCGGCAAAACGAGTCGCGCGCCATTTTGATGTTGCCCGGCATCTTATTGCCGATATTGAGTTAGGATTAATCGGCGGCTCAGCCCTCACAGATAAAATTGATGTACCAAAAAACAGGGATTTACAGGATCTATCAAAAAATATTCCGATAACGTATGTTCCGGCGCGAAACACGATATTCCTGGCTTACGCGTTAGCCTGGGCGGAGGTTATCGGCGCGGAGGATATTTTTATTGGCGTTAACGCTCTCGATTACAGCGGCTATCCGGACTGCCGGCCGGAATTTATCTCCGCTTTTGAAAAAATGGCGAATCTGGCCACAAAATCTTCCGTGGAAAACAACCGCCGTATAAAAATAAACGCGCCGCTCATTGAAATGAGTAAAGCGCAGATTATTCAGAAAGGCTCTGCGTTGGGTGTTGATTTCAGCCTTACGCATAGCTGCTATGACCCGTCTGCTGATGGCGCGGCGTGCGGGGAATGTGATTCCTGCCTTTTGCGTCTCGCGGGTTTTCGCGCCGCCGGAATCAATGATCCGGTAAAATACGAATAATCCTGGTTTTGAAATTGAGTTATCAAGTTAAAGAAATATTTTATTCACTTCAGGGCGAAGGCTATCACAGCGGAAGGCCCGCGGTATTTTGCCGTTTTTCCGGCTGTAACTTATGGTCGGGAAAAGAAGCTGACCGCGATAAAGCAATCTGTAAAATCTGCGATACTGATTTTCTGGGAACCGATGGACAAGAAGGCGGCAATTACCAAACGGCGTATGAACTTGCACAAAAAATTGCTAAGCTGTGGCCGAAGGAAAATAATCCGCGCAAACGATTTGTTGTATTTACCGGCGGTGAACCGCTACTGCAGCTCGATAATAATTTAATTGACGCGTTGCATGAAATAAAATTCGAAATTGCCGTGGAAACAAACGGCACAATACCGGTGCCAGAAAAAATAGATTGGCTTTGCGTGAGTCCTAAAGAAAACACAAAAACTGTCCAAACCAGAGGTAATGAGCTCAAACTTCTTTATCCGCAGGAGCGCCTTGATCCTGAAAAATATATTGAATATGATTTTAAATATTTTTATTTACAGCCTGTTGATAACGCGCGGTTAAACGAAAATATACAAAAAACGCTGGAATATGTTTTAAGCCATCCGAAATGGCGCCTGAGCCTTCAGTTGCATAAAATTCTCAAGATTAAATAATATCTATATTTTAAAATTGGATAATTATCCTTAGATTTCGTAATTAATAAGAGGGAAAATGAATCCTGAATCCAAACCAAAAGAAACGCTGTCCATTTTAGACGCTGTGTCGATTATTGTCGGTGTTGTTGTGGGCATCGGTATTTTTAAAACGCCGTCAATTGTGGCCGCGAGCGCGGATAGTGAAACAATGCTGGTTTTGTTTTGGCTGATGGGCGGTGCGGCGTCATTTATCGGAGCTTTATGTTACGCGGAACTGGCATCAACATATCCGCACGCGGGAGGTGATTATCATTACCTGCATAAGGCTTTTGGAAACATACCTTCTTTTCTCTATGCCTGGGCGCGGATGGCGGTAATCCAGACCGGCTCTATCGCCATGGTAGCTTTTCTCATCGGTGATTACGCTTCGGAAATACTAACCTTGGGGCCTTATTCCACGTCAGTTTACGCCGCATTGACGATTATATTGCTTACTGCTGTGAATATCGCGGGAATCCGGCAGGGAAAATCAACGCAAAAATTGTTAATTATAGCAATAATATCCGGCTTGTTCATTGTCGCGTCAACAGGTTTTTTCCTGGCCGAGCCGCAAGCGGCGCAAAATACAGGCAAAATTATGCCGGGAAAAGCCGCGCTGGGAACAGCCATGATTTTTGTTCTCCTTACTTACGGCGGCTGGAACGAAGCAGCGTTTCTTTCCGCGGAAGTTCGCTCCACGAAACGCAACATGGTCAGGGTGCTTCTCTATAGCATTGTTACTATCACCGTGATTTATCTTCTGGTCAATCTGGCGCTTTTAAACAGCCTTGGTTTAAAGGGCATGGCCAAATCCGACGCGGTTATGGCTGATTTAATGCGCAATGTGTTTGGAGCGGGTGGCGTTGTATTTATCAGCCTGCTGATTATCCTGGCGGCACTCAGTACGATAAATGCGGCCATCATTACCGGCGCGAGATCAGGCTACGCTTTGGGGCATGATTACCCGCTTTTAGGTTTTTTAGGACGCTGGCAGGGTAAAAGAAACACGCCGGTAAACGCTCTTATTGTCCAGGGGGGAATCGCGCTTCTCCTGGTTCTGTTAGGCACAGGCACACGCGACGGTTTTGTCATGATGGTGGAATATACCGCGCCGGTTTTCTGGTTCTTTCTGTTGATGGTCGGCGTTTCAATTTTTGTTCTGCGTAGTAAAAAAGAAAAAACAAAACGTGCCTTCAGCGCGCCGTTGTATCCTTTTACGCCTTTATTATTTTGTGTTATTTCCGCTTTTATGCTGTATTCAAGCATTATGTACACCAGTAGCGGCTCTCTTGTGGGCGTCGCGGTATTACTGTCGGGAATTCCTCTGCTGCTGCTAAATAGATAAAAGATAAAAGATAAATAAAAATCAACATAAAAAGGAAGGGGATATGAAAAAGAAATTATTGAGAACATTTGTAATTTGCCAATTTGTCTTATTCGCCGGTTTGATTTTATATCCTTCTGTGGCCGTGGCTCAATATGGGCCAGCAAAAAAGCCGGATATTTACTTTGTGGCGACACCGCACGAAGTTGTTGAGATAATGCTAAGGTTGGCAGACGTAAAGAAAGGTGACGTAATATATGATCTTGGCTGTGGCGATGGAAGAATTGTGATTGCCGCGGCAAAAAAAGCGGGTGCCCGGGCTTACGGATACGATATCGATCCGGATATGGTAAAAAAGTCGCAGGAAAATGTAAGCAGGGAGAGAGTAGGGCATCTTGTAGAAATTCATGAACAGGATATCTTTGAGCTTGATTTGCGCGGCGCCACCGTAATTACTTTGTATCTTCTGCCTAAACTTAATGTGCGCCTTATTCCGCAGCTGGATAAATTAAAACCGGGTGTTCGCATTGTTTCTCATGAATTTGATATGGAGGGTGTAATGCCGGATGCCGAAGCCGTCGTGAATCGCCTGGATGGTAAGACGAGCAAAATTTATCTTTGGACAACTCCCTTGAAGAAAATAGATAAAAACGCGAAAAACCGGTAATTCTGATTAAAACTGCTTCTTGTTAGCAAAATTTTTAACAAAAAAACTTTTGATTAAAATAAGGAGGCAGGTCATGAATAAAAAAGTATCGTTTATTAAGCTGATTATTATTTGCGCAATCGCCGCGGCATTTATTTCTGTTGTCTGTCACGCCCAAGTGATAACGGAAGATGATTACTCTTTATTAAGAAAAGAAATGGTTGCCGGGCAGATTGAAGCCAGAGGCATATCCGATAAAAGTGTTATCGCGGCATTGAATAAAGTGCTCCGCCATAAATTTGTTCCGGAAAAGTACCGTCATTTGGCCTACGAGGACCATCCATTGCCGATTGGTGAAGGCCAGACAATTTCTCAGCCCTATATTGTCGCCTTGATGACGGAAGTAATTGGGCCAAATAAAAAAATGAAAGTGCTGGAAATAGGAACAGGTTCCGGATATCAGGCCGCGGTTTTAGCGGAACTTTGCGGCAGCGTTTACACGATTGAAATTGTGGAAGCGCTTGGCCTTCGCGCAAAATTGATTCTCGAAGAACTTTATAAAAATGTAAAAGTTAAAATCGGTGATGGATATAAAGGCTGGCCCGAAGAAGCGCCGTTTGACGCGATGATTGTTACCTGCGCGCCGACACATATACCAAAGCCGCTTGCCGGGCAGCTTAAAGAAGGGGGCAAAATGGTTATTCCTGTGGGAAGCGCTGGTTCGCAGGAACTGGTTGTGATGACCAAAAAAGACGGAAAGCTGATTCAAAAGGCGATTATACCGGTGCGCTTTGTGCCGATGGTTGACAGTAAAGGGAAAACTTACTGAATGCATATTAAAAACTAACCAATAATAGAAGTCTTTGTTAAAACAATAATGGACAAAGAAGAAAATTTGCTTTAAAACATATCTGTAAAAGTGGTTGAGATAATTTTAACAATAATTTATTTTTAGTATTTATCAGAGGAAATTTTAAAGGAAGCAGCAATGCAGGTGCTTAAACTATTTTTACCGGAAATCGAGGAGCTTCTTAAGCAGAAGAACTGGCTGGAATTGCGGGAACTGCTCTCTGAAATTCCTGTTCCGGATATCTCTGATTTAATTACAGAAATAGACGAGGCACAGCGTATTGTTATTTTACGGTTGTTGCCGAAAGACATGCTCTCCGAAGTTTTTTCCCATCTTGACGCTAAATTAAAGCAGGATGTTTTAAAAGCAATTACCGTGGAAGAAACCAAAGCGATTTTAGCGGGGATGCCGCCTGATGACCGGACTGAATTTCTCGAAGAGCTTCCTGGCCAGGCTATTCAGAAAATGGTGACGCTCCTGTCTCCGGAAGACCGTAGGGAAGCTCTGCAGCTTCTTGGCTATCCTGAAGAAAGTGTCGGGCGCTTGATGACGCCTGATTATGTGGCGATCCGGCCGGAATGGACAGTGCAGCAGGCGTTGGACCAGGTTCGCGCCAAAGGTTTAGACAGCGAAACGACAAATGTTATTTATGTAACGGATAAGTGGTGGCGGCTGATCGGCGTGCTTGGCTTAAGAAGGCTTATTCTGGCTAATCTCGATGATAAAGTGGAAGATATTATGGAAACTTCCGTAATTAGCGTTTCCGCCTTTGAAGACCGGGAAGAAGCTGTTCAGATCATCAAACGCTACGATGTCGTAGCCTTGCCTGTGCTTGACGCCAACGGAATTCTTTTAGGCATTATAACTATTGACGACTTATTCGATGTCGCTGATGAAGAAGTTACCGAAGACTTCCAAAAATCCGCCGCCGTTACTCCCTTGAAAACAAGTTATCGCGAATCTTCTGCTTTTTCGCTTTATTTTAACAGGGTTATTTGGCTGGCGGCTCTTCTTTTCATAAGTGTAATTACCACTGGTATAATTTCTTCCCATACCGAAATCCTTACTTCGGCGATCGCGCTGGCTTTTTTTATTCCGCTTTTAATTGGTACAGGAGGAAATACGGGTAATCAATCCGCGACGCTGATGATTCGCGCGCTCGCCACGGGAGATATTCGCGAAGGCCAATGGGTCTGGGCTTTTTTAAGAGAAATCAGTATTGGTTTGCTTTTGGGCGCGACTATGGGTCTGGCCAGCTGGCTTTTGGGAGTCTTTAAAGGAGGCTATCAGATTGCCCTGATTGTTTCTATTTCCATGGTGGCTATCGTAATAATATCGAGTTTAATCGGTATTATTCTTCCTATGATTCTTCAAAGAATAAAGATTGACCCGGCGATGGCCAGTAATCCCTTAATTGCCTCTGTCATGGATATTCTAGGATTACTCATTTATTTTTTCGTAGCGGCATTGGTTCTAAGCGGTGTATCTTAAATAATTATCAACTTAAAATAATTTAATAAACTCTATCTTGGTTGGTCCAACAGGATAAATGAAGAATAAAAGGTGATAAGTGTCAATTAAAGTTAAAACAGATAAAATTCCAGTTGTCTTGATTTATAATGTCAATCCGGAATGGACTAAAGAAGAAAAAGAAGAAACGGTTAAATTATCTGAAGAGCTTGGGCAAGCGCTGCAAGAGGCTGGTCATTCCACCGTGTGTGTGGCGATTGAAGATCAAGATATGGAAAGCAGATTGTCCGGCTTTAGTCCACGTGATTATATAATATTTAATTGGTGTGAATCGCTGCCCGGCGTGGCGCATAGCGAATGGATGGTGGCAAAAAAGCTGGAAAAAATGGGTTACGCTTTTACCGGCGCCGATTCCGGCGCTCTAAAATTATCACAGGATAAACATCTGGTAAAAAAAATGCTCAAGGACGCGGGTGTCCCGACTCCGGAATGGTTATTGCTGGACGCTTCCGAAAAGTTTGACTGGAGGCAATATCCCGCTATCGTTAAACCTGTTTATGAGCATTGTTCCGAAGGCATTGATTCCGGTTCCGTGGTACTGTCCCTGGAGGAAGCGAAAGAGAGAGTCAATATTATTTTAGAGAAATATAATCAGCCGGTATTGCTGGAAGACTTTATTGACGGCAGAGAATTTCGTGTGGCGATATGGGGAAATGATGAATTGGAAATATTGCCCGTTGCGGAAATGGAATATTCACATTTCAAAAATGTGAAAGACCGCATTTGCGGCTACGACGCGAAATTTATTTCGGGGAGCGAGCATTACGAAAAAATCGAAACATTACTTCCCGCGCCTCTCAGCAATAAAGAGTTAAGTTCTATAGAGAAAATATGCAAGAAAGCTTACCGTGTAACAGGATGCCGGGACTACGCCCGCTTGGATGTCCGTTACCGGGACGGAATATTTTATGTTCTGGATGTTAATCCAAACGCGGATATAAGCGAGGACGCGTCCATGGCCTGCGCGGCTCAAACCGCGGGCTTTAGTTATGGCGAAATGGGTAGCCGTATTGTCCGCATTGCCGCTAAGCGCCACAGCTTATGGACCATATCATCATAAGTAATTGTCTGTAATTACAACATTAAAATACGATGTGTCAGGAAAATTGTCAGGGGGGTATTTCGCCTTGACACGCCATAGCGATAGTGGTAATGACTTCAGCACTTTAGCTATATGTCGGGGCGTGGCGCAGTCTGGTAGCGTATCTGAATGGGGTTCAGAGGGTCGG
>JAFGKC010000135.1 GCA_016928765.1 Syntrophaceae bacterium | reverse complement strand
GAGCAGGCCCATCACCGCGCCCTGAAATTCCGGTGGTGTTTCCACAACTACCTTCATGATGGGTTCATGAATCACGGGTTTGGCTCTCAGATAAGCTTCACGGAAAGCGCCGCGCGCCGCCGCCTGAAACGCCATATCGGAAGAATCCACCGCGTGAGACGCGCCGTCATTAATAACGACTTTCACGCCGGTAATGGGAAATTCCAGCTTCGGCCCTTTGGCCATACTCTGTTTGAATCCTTTTTCACAGGCAGGAATAAACTGCGTCGGAATCGCGCCGCCGTGGATTTCATTTTCAAAAACAAACTCGGCATCGCTAACCGGTTCAAGATATCCGGCAATACGCCCGAATTGCCCGGACCCACCGGTCTGCTTTTTATGCGTGTAATTGAAATCGGCTCGCTGCGTTATGGTTTCGCGATACGCGACACGGGGATTTCCCGTGGTGACTTCCGCGTTGTATTCTCGCTTCATTCTTTCCACATAAATATCCAGATGCAGCTCGCCCATGCCTTCAATAATCGTTTCATTGGTTTCGTGATCAACGTATGTTTTAAATGTCGGGTCTTCCTTGGAAAAACGGTTCAGCGCCTTGGCCATTGCCATTTGCGCTTTGTTATCCTTGGGAACGATAGCTAATGAAATTACCGGCTTGGGAACATACATGGAAGTCATGGTAAGATTAATTCCCGGCGAAACAAAAGTATCGCCCGAAGAACACTCAATGCCGAACAACGCGCCGATATAACCGGCCGGCAACTGCTCCACATCCTCCATCTGATCCGCGTGCATGCGTACCACACGTCCCACTTTGACCTTTTTGCCGGTGCGCACATTAACTATTGTCGAACCTTTTTCTACAGTTCCCTGATAAACACGAATATAAGTAAGCTGACCGTATTGTCCATCCTCAAGTTTAAAAGCCAGAGCGACAATTGGTTTTTCTGAATCATTGCTTAAAAATACCCTCTCTTCATTTTTATCCATATCAAGCGCCACGTTTTCCACTTCTGACGGACACGGCAGTAAATAAGTTACACCATCAAGCATAGGCTGAACGCCTTTATTCTTGTAGGCGGAACCCATAAAAACAGGAGTTATTTCTCTTTTTAGCGTGCCTTTACGCAGCGCGTGATAAAGCATTTCTTCGCTTACTTGACGCTCTTCCAGGATGGCTTCCGTCAACTCGTCGGAAAATATTGAGGCCGCCTCGACTAACTCTTCTCTTTTTGACTTTGCTTCTGCCAAAAGATTTTGCGGAATTTCTTCCACGCGGATAATATCCCCGCTTTCTCCTTCAAAATAAAACGCTTTCATCGAAACTAAATCCACAACTCCTTCGGCCTCTGTTTCCAGGCCAATGGGAACCTGCATGGCTATGGCATTATGTCCCAGCTTGGATTTAAGCTGGTCAATAACGCGGAAAGGATTGGCGCCACTGCGGTCGCATTTATTGATAAAGGCGATACACGGCACTTTATATCTTTTCATCTGCTGGTCAACGGTAATGGACTGCGACTGAACACCGCCCACTGCGCACAAAACCAGAATGGCGCCATCGAGCACGCGCAGGGATCTTTCCACTTCAATCGTGAAATCGACATGCCCCGGAGTATCAATTATATTTACTTCATAGCCTTTCCACTGACAGTAAGTGGCCGCGGAGGCAATGGTAATGCCCCGTTCTTTTTCCAGATCCATGGAATCCATGGTCGCGCCCACACCGTCTTTACCTTTAACGTCGTGAATGGCATGAATTCTTTTCGTGTAATAAAGAATCCTCTCAGTCAGCGTCGTTTTCCCGGAATCTATATGCGCGCTTATACCGATATTGCGAACTTTTGTATCATCTGCTTTCATTTTAAAACACCTTCTAATAATTGCTTTAATAATTTTTCGCTTATCACGTCCGGCCGTAAATATCTTAGCCGGCCCCAGAGATTAACGAATTGCTTCTTTTTAATCACTGATGCTTCTGACTTCACCTGGCTAGTTTTTAGGAATTTTCATCCAAACAGATACGCAAGCCGTCACAGACCAGCCCCAACCCCGCGTGAAGAAACAAGAGTGGCGGTTTATATACGATAGGCGATCGTATGTCAAGATTTTATTTAATATTACATGGATAACGGTTTACCCGGGCGCTTAGGAATATTTGCCTTGCATAAAGAGACTTTCGTATATAAACTATTTGCGACAAAAAATAAGGAGATAATAATGCCGCAGAAAGTTAAAATATTTACGTTAAGCACGTGCAGCCACTGTAAAGCGACGAAGAAATTTCTGGCCGATAATAATATTGAATTTGACTTTGTTGACGTTGATTTACTCACAGGTAAAGAAAGAGAAGATATTATTGAAGAAGTAGTAAAATTCAACCCTAACAGATCTTTCCCTACAATTATTATTGGCGATAAAATAATTATCGGTTTTCGGGAAAAAGCCATCAGAGAGGCATTGGGTATATAATGACATCTGAAGAACTCTACGAAATGCTTAAAAAAGTTCAGGAGCCCAAAGGATATTTTTTTAATAAAAACAAAGAATGGGTTTTGACCATTTTGAAAGACCTGCTTATCAATAAAGAGCGTTACGGCTACATGTCCTGCCCCTGCCGTCTGGCCGCAGGCGACCGGGAAAAAGACCGGGATATCATGTGCCCCTGTGTTTACCGTGAAGCAGACGTAAAAGAATACGGCTCCTGCTATTGCAATTTATATGTCTGCCAAGACTGGAATGAGGGAAAAATTGAAAATAAGTATGTGCCCGAAAGAAGGCCTCCGGATAAAGCATTTTCTTAATGTTTTTCATATGATAAGCGAAATCGGCTTATCTGCTTGATTCTATAACCTGTTAAATTATTTTGATAATTTCTCTTGATTTTCCAGAATCAATCATTATATTTACGCCAAGATATGAATTATTATTTCCACAAAATATCCGCAAAATCAGAGGTTTAACTTCATGATCAACATGTACCGCTGCAAAAAGAAATCAATTTTAATCAGTGAAATCTGCACAGATACCACCTGTGAATGGCGCCTTAAAAACGAGGCTTTTCTGAACTGCACATGGGTTGCCTG
>JAFGKC010000014.1 GCA_016928765.1 Syntrophaceae bacterium | reverse complement strand
CCTTAAGTTATAATTATAAATAGTTTTTTATTTATTAGCATAGATTTTTTGTTTTTAAAAGGGGAAATTCCTCATTAACGATTTCATTGAACCTTTCTTAGAAAAGCTCGACATCATTTTCCTCATTTGAACAAAATTGTTAAGTAATCTGTTCACATCTTGCACAGATGTGCCGCTTCCTAATGCAATTCTCTTTCGACGCCTTCCGTCAATAATCTGATAATTAAGCCTTTCTTTTCTAGTCATCGAATCGATAATTGCCGCTGTTTTTACCAGCTCTTGTTCATCCGGCTGGGCGTTTTGTAGATTTTTTACCTTATTCATTCCCGGAATCATCCCGATAACATCATTTAAATGCCCCATTTTTTTTATCTGTTTAATCTGATTTCGGAAATCCTCCAGAGTAAATTCATTCTTTTTAATCTTTCTTTGCAGTTGCATCGCTTCTTTTTCATCAAAAGAAGCTTGCGCTTTTTCCACTAAAGATAGAATATCCCCCATTCCTAAAATTCGTGAGGCAATCCTTTCGGGGTGGAATATCTCGATCGCTTCGACTTTTTCACCGATGCCGATAAATTTTATTGGCTTTCCGATAACTGCTTTCAACGAAAGCGCGGCTCCACCACGCGCGTCGCCGTCCATTTTACTCATAATGACCCCGTCGATACCGATGAGGTCATTGAATTTCGCTCCAACGTTAACAGCATCTTGGCCGGTCATCGCGTCCGCAACATAAAGAATTTCCGCAGGGTTGACCTTTTCCTTGATTTTAGATAACTCCTCCATCATTTCATTATCGATATGCAGTCTTCCGGCTGTGTCTATGATTAAAACCTCATAACCTTCTCTTCTGGCCTGTTCTACAGCTTGAGCGCAAATATTTACCGGATTTTTTTCTTCTCTATGAAGAAATACACTTGCTTTAATAGTTCGCCCGAGCACTTCCAGCTGTTCCACGGCGGCCGGTCGATATACGTCCGCAGAAACAAGATAAACTTTCTTATCTTTTGATAAAAAATTCGCTAATTTTACCGCTGTGGTTGTTTTACCGCAACCCTGTAATCCGACCAGCATAAGCACAGAAGGTATTCGCGATCCAAATTTAATATGAGTGCTTGATCCCCCTAATAACTGAATAAGGCGTTCATGAACTATTTTCACAATTTGTTGTCCGGGCGTGATACTTTCTAAAACTTCTCTGCCGACAGATCGGACGTGGATATCATCAATAAAATCTTTGACAACTTTAAAATTTACATCCGCCTCTAAAAGCGCCATACGTATTTCTTTGAGCGCGGCATTAATATCTTCTTCTTTTAAAAGCCCTCGTCCTTTAATTTTTCTAAATACGTCTTCAAGTTTTTTGGATAATGATTCAAACATTGTTAACCCTTGATTTTATTATTGTTTATCCGAGGATACTTTTACTTCGCGTATTGTGCATTTTGAGCCGGTTTTTTTTGCTATTTGATCAGCAACGGACTGTGCCTTAGATTTACTTTCCAAGCCAGAAACAATTACCCGATACCACAATCCCTTATCTTTAAGTTCCACAGGTATAATTGTCGGCTTAACACCCAGTTCAGCGATTTGCTTATTAAGCATATACGCTTTATCTTTTTCCTTAAAAGACGCCGCGTGAATAATATATTTATGTTTCTTCTCTATTTTTTTAACATCTAAGACAGGTTTTTTGTCATTACTTTCAGATGTCCCCTTTTTATCTTTCAACGTTGTTTTTGTTTCTTCAATATTTTTTATACTTTGGTCAATCTTTGCGCTTTCAGTATTGAAATTTTGCTTATTCGGAATCGTTTTTTCATCAGATGAATTTTTTATCTTAAGTTTTTCTTGAACCGATAAATCATTTTCTTCCTTTTCTTCCGTATTATCCAAAGAGCTATCCGGATCAATTTTTACCGGTTTTGAAATTAACGCGAATATTTTCTTGGGCAAAGATGATATTTTTTCAGGATAAGTATCGAGACTTTTACCTACTTCAACACCAAGTAAAAAAGTCAAACATAACAAAACCGCCATTCCCGCGATAATTACCATTATGCCGGTTTTTTGCAGTTTAATTTCAAAGTTTTTAATATTTTTAGAAGCCATTGATTTACCTTTTGCTTCAATTCTACATTTTTTCCGGTGCGCTTACACCTAATATCATCAACGCGTTCCTTAATATCACAAGGATTGTTTTGACAAAAAACAGCCTGGCCGCGGTCAGATTATTGTCATCAGAAATAACTTTATTTTTATTATAATAACTATGGAATATACCGGCCATTTCATTGAGATAAAAAGTTATCCGGTGAGGTTCAAGCGAGCGGACTGCTCCTTCAATCATTTCCGGATATCTCGACATCATTTTGATTAATGCCAACTCTTCCGGTTCTTTGAGAAGCGCTGGATCAATATCAAGATATGATGGTAATTTAATATTTCTTTCCGCCGCCATTTTTATTATAGAACAAATACGCGCGTGAGCGTACTGCACATAATAAACCGGGTTTTCATTTGATTGCCTTTTGGCCACTTCCAGATCAAAGTCTAAATGACTGTCTGAACGCCGCATTAAAAAATTATAACGTGCCGCGTCTTTGCCCACTTCATCAAGAACTTCTCTTAATGTGACAAATTCACCTGAACGGGTGGACATGGCAACCGGTTCTCCGGCGCGCAGCAAATTAACCAGCTGCACTAATATAATCTTTAATTTATCTTTAGAATGCCCTAACGCCATAATTCCTGCGTACATTCTGGGAATATATCCGTGATGATCCGCGCCCCAGACATCCACAATATACTCAAAACCGCGAGAAAATTTGTTCTGATGGTAAGCTATATCCGCGGCAAAATAAGTCGGTTCGCCGTTTTTACGCACTACCACCCTATCCTTTTCATCGCCAAATTCAGTCGTTTTAAACCACAAAGTTTGACCATCGGAATAAACAAACCCAGATTTTTTAAGGACTTCCAATATTTTTGACACACCGTCATTTTCGTATAGCTTGCTTTCACTGAAATAATCATCAAAAATGACTCCAAAATCTTTCAAATTTCCTTTTATGTCTTCCAGAATAATACGCCCGGCGATATCCGTTAGATATGATATTTTTTTATCTTCATTATCTCTCGCCAAATATTTATTTTGTTCGTTTTTTAAAATTTGAGCGGCAATGTCTTTAATATATTCACCCTGATAACAAGTTTGGGGAAAATCGATTTTTTCACCCGCCAGTTCGCGTAAACGCAATAATACGGATTTACCCAGATTGCTCATTTGATTACCGGCATCGTTGATATAATATTCTTTTGTCACGTCGTATCCCGCTGTTTTCATCATATTGGCGATGACATCACCCACTACCGCTCCCCGCGCGTGACCGATATGTAACGGGCCTGTGGGATTGGCGCTTACAAATTCAATCTGAACCTTTTTGCCATTTCCGATATACAATTTTCCGAATTTTTCATTTTTCTCTTCAATTATTTTTAACTCATTTTTCCAGATATTATCTTTAATGAAAAAATTTATAAATCCCGGTCCCGCAATTTCTGTTTTTTGCAAAATGTTTTCTTCATCTGTAAGATTCGCCAATAATGTCTCGGCGATTTTCCTGGGATTTTGTTTTGCAGTAGAAGCGAGAATCATCGCCGCGTTGGCGGCGTAATCACCATGCGCCGGATTTGCCGGAACTGCCACTTCCAGCCTCGATAAATCACTTTCAGAAATGATTCCTTTTTCGGCGGATTTTTTGACAGATTCTTCTAATAAATTGATAATTTTGTTCTTCATGTTAATGCTCGCGTCCTCGTTATCATACAACTAGAAATTCTATGCCGTAGTCTGCAGAAAATAATTATTAAGTCTTTTTAGCGCGGCATCTTTTCCCAAGATAGAAAAGATTTTATCCAACTGCGGACCTGTTGTTTTACCGGTAAGCGCGGCGCGTATCGGCATAAATAGGTCTTTGCCCTTTTTATTTGTCTGTCTTTTGACATATTTCAGAGCGTCCGAATAAAGCATTCCCGCTTCCGCGTTATTGTTTTTTAAGTATTCCATGAATAATCGGACAACATTTGAATTTTCATCATTTTTGATTATTTCTTTGGCTTCATTTGTCAATTTGTATTTATCATCTAAAAAAATATCCAGATGATTTCCAATATCCGACAAAATAACCAGATCAGTTTTCACCAGATCGATAATTTCTATCAGCCATTTTTCATCAACACCGGAAATATCATACCCGGCTGATTCAATAAAAGGCAGCAATTTAAGCAATAAATCTCTTGTTTCGGTATTCCTTATATAAATGGCATTGAGCCAAAGCAGTTTATCTTCATCAAAAACAGCGCCGCTTTTGGATGCCCGTTCAATTGAAAAATGTTTAATTAATTCTTCCCGAGATAATAACTCCTGCGCGTTCGGATATGAAGTTCCTAAAATGCCCAAATAATTCAACAGAGCTTCCGGCAAAATACCTTTTTTGCGAAATTCTCCCACGGAAACAGAGCCGTGCCTTTTGCTCAGCTTGGTTCTGTCTTTGCCGAAAATTAGTGAGTGATGGGCGAAAACAGGAGGATTATATCCGAAAGCCCTATAGAGCAATAACTGGAGTGCTGTGTTCGACAGATGATCTTCCCCGCGGATTACATGAGTTATATCCATGAGGTGATCATCGATAACTACCGCGAAATTATACGCGGGCATACCATTGGAGCGCATGATAATAAAATCGCCGATCGCCTCGCTCTCGAAACGAACTGTACCTCGAATTATATCTTCAAATTCAATAACTTGTGGCTCTATTTTAAAGCGAAATGAAGGCACTCTTCCCTCATTTTTTTTCTTATTTTTTTCGGCATCTGTAAGATTTCTGCATTTACCCATATAGCGGGGCATGCGTTTGCTTAAAATTAAATTCTGCCTTTCTTCTTCTAGTTCTTCCTGTGCGCAATAGCATGGGTAAACAAGATTTTTCTCCATTAGCGAGATAAGATGTCTTTTGTAAATATCAAGCCTTTCGCTTTGTCTGTAAGGACCGTAAGCTCCATTTTTTACCGGCCCTTCATCCCAATCCAAGCCCAGCCACTTCAAATCTTCATACAAATTATTCTGAAATACTATATCGCTTCTTGCTTCATCTGTATCTTCAACGCGCAAAACAAAAGTTCCGTTGCGATGACGGGCAAAAAGCCAGTTAAAAAGCGCGGTCCGGGCATTGCCGATGTGCAGCTCTCCTGAGGGAGACGGCGCAAACCTCACTCTTGTTTTTTTATCCTTCATTTTTCATCACCGTAGCAATCGCGAATACAGCTATGCCTTCGCTCCTCCCGATATATCCCATTCCTTCGTTTGTTTTGGCTTTAATACTAACCTTCTTTTTGGATACCGATAAAACGTCTGCAATATTGGAAACCATTTTTTCAGAATAAGCTGAAATTTTTGGTTTCTCTAAAATAACCGTGGCATCTATATTGCCAACGACATATTTTTTGTCGGAAAGCATTTCTTTTACTTTTTTGAGTAATATCAAACTTGAAATGTTTTTATATTTCGGATCTTGATCAGAAAACTGCCTGCCAATATCCGGTAATCCTGCCGCGCCCAACAAAGCGTCACAAATAGCGTGGATGAGCGCGTCGGCGTCAGAATGCCCCGCAAGACCCTTTTTTGAAGAAATTTCCACTCCACCTAAAATAAATTTGCGCCGGGTGACAAATCTGTGGCTGTCATATCCCAATCCCGCGCGTAAATATGATTTAGTATCCTGCTTGTTTTTCATTAATGCGTTGGCAATGATTATATCTTCCGGCGTTGTAATTTTAATATTTCCGTATGAACCTTCCACCATTTTGACTTTTTGTCCAATTCGCTCCACCAAAGAAGCATCATCTGTACCATAGAATTTATCTTTATATGCCTTTTCATAGGATTTTTTCAGTATTTTATACTTAAATGCCTGAGGTGTTTGCGTGAGCCAAACATTATCTCTAGGTATAGTTGCCGCAATGAGATTGTTTCTCTTAATTATTTTAATAGTGTCCTTGGACCTGACTCCGGCTGTTGCGGCGCCGGTTGTCTTTGCTGCAGAGACAACTGCGGAAATTATTTTCTCATGGATAAATGGACGAACCGCGTCATGAATTACCACTATATCTGTTTTGTCGCTTACTTCTTTTAGACCGTTTCTTACAGAATCCTGCCTTTCTTTTCCTCCCGCGGCAATGTATTTAATTTTTGTTAATTTATATGGCGGAAGTAATTCCTTTTGTACATAAAATAAATCATTTTCAGGCACCACCAATATCAATTCATTGATCATCTTCATCCGCTCAAAAACAATTAGCGTCCGCATTAAAACAGGTATTTGATCCAGCGAAAGATATTGCTTTGCCTTTTTTGATTTAATTCTTCTACCTGCCCCGCCCGCGGGTATAATTGCTGATACTTTCATAAAATTCCTAAAAAAATCCCGACAACAGCTTGATTTATAACGCTATTGCCGGGATAAATGCAAATAATATTTATGCTTTTAATCAGTTATTTGATTCAGCTGCATGCTTGATATTTTGCTGATTCTTCCTGTCTGCCACCTCTTTTAGTTCCGTGAAAATCATGCGCCCCGCCGTTGTCTGCAAGACACTGGTGACAACAACATCCACATTCGTGTTAACCAGCCGTTGCGCCGCGTCAACAATGATCATCGTTCCGTCATCCAGATAACCGACACCCTGACCGGCTTCTTTCCCTTCGCGGATGATTTTTACATTCATCTGTTCGCCGGGTAAAACCACGGGTTTCATCGCGTTGGCCAGTTCATTTATATTTAAAACACGTACACCTTGTAATTCCGCAACTTTATTCAGGTTATAATCATTAGTTAAAAGCTTGCCGTTCATTTTTTTTGCCAAAGCAACTAATTTACCGTCCACACCCTTAATTTTAGGAAAATCCTGTTCCACAATTTCTATATTGATATTAGAGCTTTTCTGCATATGATTTAAAATATCAAGACCGCGGCGGCCGCGTGAACGCTTCATCGAATCAGAAGAATCAGCCACAAATTGCAGTTCGTTTAGAACAAAACGAGGAACAATCATATTGCCTTCAAGAAAACCACTGTCGCAAATATCAGCTATTCTTCCGTCGATTATTACGCTGGTATCCAAAATGCGGTATTCGGGATTTTCTTTTGAATGCCCGGTTTGATAATTTATCTCTTCCACTTTTTTTGAACCCAGGACAAGACCAAGATATCCCAATATGCCTGTTAATAAAACATACATCCAAGGAACTATTTGCGGATTTTCACTTATTTGACTGACCAGACTCAAACCAAAGCCAAGGATTAGCGCGATCAAAAGACCGATGATCATACCAATCACGCCGCCGGCAATGATTTTCAGCGATAGCCTGCGAATGTCTCGTTCGACTTTTATGACTAATAATGCGATTAATAATCCAATAATGAAGCCGCCGATTGTCTCAAAAATCAAATAAGAAGAATCGGGCGTTGACGAATAAAAAGCAATCGCCAAACCGCTTATTGAACATGCAAGAATTAAAATAATACGAATAATCAAATTGTTTACCCCCCTTTCTAATAATATTAATTTTTATTATATTATCTGTTATGAATTAATTGTTCATTTATCAAATTGGAGGCAGTAACTATCAATGAAATAAAAAAAATAAAAGGAAAGGCTATGATCACTATTTTCTATTTTCAAAGAGCTGAAATAATGACTAATGGCTACTGCACGGTGAATATCATCTGCAGATCTTTTTCCACCTTGGATTCCTGCGCATTAGTGGCTATAGAAATTTCTTTTACCAGCAGATTTTTCGCGGTGTCCATCATTTTCCTTTCTCCGAAGGAAAGGTTTTTGTCACTTTTAAGAATGAACAAATCACGCAAAACACTAGCTATTTCAAACACGGAGCCGGTTTTAATTTTTTCCAGATATTCACGATAGCGCTTATTCCATGTTTGTTTATCAATGGTAACGTCTTTATTTCGTAAAATTTCAAAAACTTTAGGTATTTCTTTCTCCATGATAACTTCACGCAGACCTACTGCCTTGGCGCTATTCGTAGGAATCATGATTTTCATGCCGTTGCCCATGATTTTCATTATATAAAAAGGCTGTTTTTTGCCCATAACTTCCCTGTTTTCGATAGCTTCAATGACCCCGACTCCCTGGGCCGGATAAACTGCCAAATCACCTACTTTGAACATCTTTATTCCTTCCTTTCCCGTAACCAAAAGAAGCTTATAGCATTATTTATAAATATAGTCAATACGCAATGGTATTATGAGTTTTCAATATGGGGAATGAGCAGAAAGTCAAACTTAGCATTAATACAATAATATCTAATGCTTAAGTTTATTTACCAGCCGGATATTATATGAAATTGTTCATGATGTTTACCATATCTTCATCAACGCTGCGGCCTTGGCTTTCGTAACTGTCCACAACCGATTTTAATCTGTAATATGTCTGTTTATCTTTTAAATCATCCAGCTTCCGGAATGCTCCGCTTCTCCTTCCGAGTCTAAATATTAGCCTGTCTTTTTCAGAAAGGGCAAAATATCTGTTTATCACGGATAATATTTCCTGTTTTTCTTTTGGCAGTTCTCCTTCCATCTCTTCCAGTAGATTTAAAATATGATCACTGACCAGCATGGAGCCTTTTACGTCCAATTTTTCCACAAATAATTGAATTTCTCTGACTATATCTTCATCGCTTAAAGGCTGAAATTCTCCTTTTTTCACCATTTCTTCAAGCTCTGTGCCCGGCACAACATGCAATGTGCGTAAGCGAATAAAATTAGGATTAATTGCGTTAATAACTCTCGCCGATTCCGCAGCGTGCTTACGAGATAATTTAGCCCCGCCTAAACCCGGCATAAAATATTCGCTAAGTTCAATTCCTGCCTGACGGATGTTTGTTCCGGCCTTGATGTGTATATCAGCCGTGGCGCCTTTGCGCACGAGCGCGAGGACTTCATCACTTCCGCTTTCCATGCCGACATGAATACGTGTAAGCCCGGCTTTTTTCAATTGCTCAAATTCTTCTACTGATTTTCTCGCTGCG
This sequence comes from Syntrophaceae bacterium, assembly GCA_016928765.1. Lineage (GTDB taxonomy): Bacteria > Desulfobacterota > Syntrophia > Syntrophales > Smithellaceae > UBA4810. The sequence continues at coordinate 460 of JAFGKC010000014.1, read as the reverse complement.
GTGTGGGATCGGCAATAGGATGTTATCCGATTTATTTTGGGAAACTTTTCCTTTAAATAATTTATTACACTTAACAAATCGGGGGTCTTCATGATTAGCGAATCTGCGTCCTGCAGAAAGACATTTTGGCCGCCAAAATAAAGCCATACAGCGACAGTCTGCATATAATTATTATAATCATACTGATTGTAAATTTCGCGCAGCACAACCCTAGTTACCGCCCCACCCTCTCCAATCTTCCATGAGAGCTGAGTAACTTTATCAGCATAATCTTTAATTAACTGAATATCGGCTTTTATTTCATCCACGCTGCGCAGCGCAAATTTTGTCTCTTTATACGTGTGGCAAAAAACACATTTATTCCAGGGACAATTTCTCGTAAGGCGAATTAAAAGGCTTGACGCCTCGCTGGGCGGACGTATCGGCCCCTGTTCAAAAGAATAATCCATTTTTTTCCTCT
>JAFGKC010000134.1 GCA_016928765.1 Syntrophaceae bacterium | reverse complement strand
ACTTGTGCCGGAAATTCTCTATAAGCTTTCTCATTTGGAGATGCTCGAAGACGTGAATGTCTGGTTTCAGCCGAAGCCCTTGGTGTTTGCGGGTAATTTTCATGTCACCATTTTTTTCACCGGCGACACGGAAGAAGAAATCGAATTTAAAAGGAAAATGACCTGGGATGCACTGCAGGAATTTATCGACTCCAAAGACGGGGGCTTCATGGGCGTTCAATATATGAAGAACACTTTGCTGGAAATGCCGGGCCGCGGCATTGCCGCTTTTGCCGATGTTCCCAAGGGCGGCGGTTTTGAATATTCAGGGCCGATAACGATTATCGAACATTATCCGCAATATGCCGCCAAGGTTATTGAGCTCGCCAAAAAATATGATGTTCTTTACGCCAGCGCCGCACGCCTAATTCACGGCGGGCACTGCATGATGTTCAGCATCTCTTTTGCTTTTAACCGCAACAATCCGGAGATGATGAAAAGGGTCAAAGAAGCTCTTGATGAGGCTATGGCTTTTGCCCTGGAAATGGGCGGTGTTCCGTGGAAGCCGAATTTTGTGGAACAGAAAATGGCTTTGGGAAAAATGGATCCTGCTGCCCGTAAACTTCTCAAAATGATTAAAAATAATCTCGATCCGCAGGGAATCATGAATCCTGGCAACTGGGAGGTGAACTAATGGCCTACTTAAGAAACTTAGACCATGGAGATATTGTCCACAGATGTTTTCGTTGCGGCTATTGCAAATTTCCCGCGGACTACAGTGATTTCAATTGCCCTTCCTACAAGGCTTTCGGTTGGGATACATTCGCGCCGGGTGGCAGGATGTGGTTGATTCGCGCCTGGCTTTCAGGCGAAATCGAAACCAGCCCGCGCTTTACGGAAATCATGTATTCCTGCGTGGCGTGCGATAATTGCAAGAATCAGTGTGTCTTTGAGAAATTCCGTGATTTTTTGCCGGATGTATTTCAGGAGACAAAAGCGGAACTGGTCAGCGATGGCTTGATTCCTCCCTCGGTGCGAGATTATTTTAAAGCAATTGCTATAAGCGGCAATCCTTATAAGCTGCCGCAGGCGCAAAGAGGCAAATGGGCGGAAGCAACGGGGTTGCAAAAGTATTCCGGTCAGGAATATCTTTTTTACGCGGGATGCGTTGGTTCTTACGACGAAGTTGGTCAAAAAATGGCAAAAAGCGTGGGAGATATTTTGGTTAAGGCCGGTGTTTCCATCGGTATTTTGGGCGATGAAGAAACCTGTGACGGCAACGAAGTGAGAATAATGGGAGAAATGGGTTTATTTGCTGAGCTGGCCCAGGCCAATATCGAAAAATTTAAAACAAAGGGTGTTAAAAAAATAATCACGCTCGATCCGCACGCGCTAAATACTTTTAAAAATGATTATCCAAAACTTGGCGCGAGTTTCAAAATTTCGCACTATACGGAAATATTCGCCGACTTGATTAAAAAGAAAAAAATAAAATTTAAAAAGTATCCGGCCAAAATTACCTATCACGATCCCTGTTATCTGGGGCGGCACAATCAGATATACAATCCTCCGCGCGAAATTCTTAGGGCTATTCCTGGGGTTGAATTTATCGAGATGCGGCGCAATGGACTCAACGCCTTTTGCTGCGGTGGGGGAGGCGGGAACTTTTTTACGGATATTTTGGGCACGGGCGAAGACAGCGCCGGACGCGTGCGCGTAAGAGAGGCGCTGGAAACCGGCGCAAGCGTTATCGCTGTTGCCTGCCCAGTTTGCGCCAAAATGCTTACCGACGCGGTGAAGATGGAAAATCTGGAAGATAGGCTGGAAGTTCTGGGAATTGGCGAAATCATCGCTAGAACCCAAAAAAAATAAGCAGGGGCTCTTTACATGAAAAAAGATAAAAATGAAATGATGGAAATGGCCTTTAACAAAGCCAAACAATATGAAATGAGAAGTGGCGGGTGTTCACAATGTGCCTTGGCGGGAATTTTCGATGCCTTTGGTGTTCAGAACGATGACATTTTCAAGGCGGCCACAGGATTGGCGGATGGAGTCGGCCTGACGGGTGATGGACACTGCGGCGCTCTTTCCGGCGGCGTCCTTGCTATTGGCTATTTTTTTGGACGCAATAAAGAAGAATTCGGCGATATGGTGAAGCTGGTAAAAGGGAATTTACTGTCAAAAAAACTGCATGACCGTTTTGTGAAAAAATATGGCACCTGTAGATGCTTTGACCTGCAAACCTCTTTTTTCGGCCGATTTTACAATCTATACGACCCGGAAGAAATGAAGGCCGCGGTAAAGGACGGTTTGTTGGATACATGCTCTACGCTCGTAGGTGAAGTAGCAAAAATGACCACGGAGATTATTCTGGAAGCGCAAGAGAAAGATGCAAAGTAAAAAACAGCCACACCTGCCATGTGTATTAGCAGAACAGCTATAGAAATTAATAGAAACTTATTCTCAGGCTATTTCATTAAAAGCAGGCTCAGCGCCATGACCATCATACCGGCTATCAGCCCGAAAATACTATCGTGACCTTTGCCGTAGGCCCGGCTCGTCGGCAGAAGTTCGTCTAGGCTGATATAAACCATAACGCCGGCCACTCCTCCAAAAAGAATCCCCATCACCTGGACGGGAATCGCCAAAACATTGCCGCCCGCGAGCAGACAAATCGCCAGATAGGCAATCACGGCACCGAAAGGCTCGGCCAGACCGCTCAGCAACGAATACCAGAAGGCTTTTCTCCGGTTGCCGGTCGCATAGAATATCGGGACGGACACGCTGATGCCTTCGGGAATATTGTGCAGGGCTATTGCTACGGCAATGGCGACGCCCAGCGTCGGCTCCGAAAGAGCGGCTAGAAATGTCGCCAAGCCTTCGGGAAAATTATGAATGGTAATTGCCAGCGCCGTAAATAATCCCATGCGCAAAAGCCCGGCGCGTTTACGACTGTGATCACGAGTGCCCGGAATGTGTTTGATCTGATCGCCATAAGCGGCCGACTGAAAATCCGGAAGCGGTGCGGACGGATCGTGAAGCGGCGCAGTTTCCGCTTCCGAACGCGTCTCATGCGGATTTTCGGCGGAGGGGATCAGGTTGTCAATCAAAGCCATCAATAGCATACCGCCAAAAAATGCGGCGGCCGTCACCCAGTGCCCCCAGGCATCGCCATAGCGGGAGGTCAGCGCTTTGGCGCTTTCAGGGAAAATCTCGACAAAAGAAACATACAACATGACGCCAGCGGAAAACCCCGTTGCCACGGAAAGAAAACGGTAATTCGTCCTTTTGGCGGTAAAGGCGATAATACTGCCGATGCCGGTCGCCATTCCCGCAAACAACGTCAGTCCCAGAGCAAACAAAACTTCATTCATTATCTTTTTCCATTTAATGAATCGAGGACGATGCTTGAAATATACTTTATTTCTTTATCGATCTTCTTGTCGATGGCTGTCCGGCGCAATTGAAACGT
>JAFGKC010000133.1 GCA_016928765.1 Syntrophaceae bacterium | reverse complement strand
CGTGAACATGCCTTCATTTTTGCTGGTAACCATAATATTTTCCAGCTGGGTCAGCTTATTTTCGCGAATGGTGCTTTGCACGGATGGTGTCGCTCTCAGTATAGAAAGTATGGGCACGCGAAAATCTAAAGTTTTTATGTAAGTTAACTGCTGTACAATAAGCCAGGAAAGCGTTGAAGCAAACTGATAACGGATGACATCCTGGTTATCGCCGGTAGCGCAATTGTTTATACGGTAAGCCGCGTCTTCCGCGTCTGACGCGTGCAACGTGGCGAAAACAAGATGCCCCGATTCAGCGGCGTTGAGCGTCAGGCGGATTGTTTCCGGCTCTCTTAATTCCCCAACAAAAATAACATCAGGATTTTCCCTTAAAACATCAAGAAGACCCTGGTCAAAGGAGGGAACATGGATGCCCACTTCACGCTGCTCGATAAAAGATTTTTTGGGCTTAAAACGATATTCAATCGGGTCTTCAATAGTAATGATATGCGCCGGCCTTGTCCGGTTAATTTCTTCAATAATCGCGGCAATCGTGGTTGATTTTCCGGAACCTGTGCTGCCGCAAACTAAAACCAGGCCGGATTGAAGTTTGGTAATTTGGCTTAGTGAAGGGTGGAGGTTCAAAGAAGTAAGATCAGGTATGGTTTCCGGCAGAAGACGGATCGCCATACTTAATCCCCTGGTAGTATAAAAAGTATTTACACGGGCACGCACCTGATTAAATGAAAGAGAAAAATCAACAGACCATCTTTTGCGCAGTGTTTGAAGCTGACGGTCGCTTAGCATCTCTTTAACCATCGCGTCTATTTCAGTGTGAGACCATTTAATATTTTTGTCGAAATGTATGACCCCGTCTTTGCGGAAGATTAGAGGAAAACCGCCGGTAATATGAAGATCGGACAAGCGTTGTTTAATGGCGGCAAGAATCAATTCTTTAAAACGATTATTCATCATTTGACCAGAATACTGAGTTTTTTAATGAAATTTATAATTTCCTTAATGTATTTAAGTATATACGGCAATATTAATAAACTGTCAAGATATTTAAACTGCCTGATATTTTCAATTTATTCTTTAATTAAATTATCAAATTCATGTTTAATAATATCATAAATCTACTTTTTTCTTGACTTTTTCCGCATATTTGCACTATATGCGCCATACATGAGGTTAAAATGTATAAGGCTAAAACGATGATTTTTAAACAGGCAGCTTTTTTTTACTTTTTTAGCTTTAACCGCTCAAAGGTCTGCCTGAAAATGTCATGACCGGTTTTGAAGGAAAATAAACCGTGGGCAGATCAATATCAGCCCACGGTTTTTTTTTGCCGTAGTTTTATTAAAACCTAAAAGGAGGGGGAAATGAAAAAAAGTATCACAATTATTTACGCATTAGCAGTTGTTGTGTTTTTGTTTTGCGGAACACTTTACGCGCAAACCAAAACGATTAAAGTAGGTGCGGCGATAAATCTGACGGGGCCTGCATCAACTTGGGGTCAGTTCCACGAAAAAGGGCAGCGTGATTATTTTCGTTATGTGAACGAAGTAAAGGGAGGAGTCTCCGGTCAAAAAATAGAAATGATCACTGTCGATACCGCTTACAAAGTGCCCGAAGCCGTGGCCGCGGTACAGAAATTTGCTCTGCAGGATAAAGTGGACATGATTGCCACCTGGAGCGCCGGAGAAGGTCTGGCGGCAAAGCCGATTGTTCAGAGATACAAAATTCCAACGATCAATTATTCAACGAGTTGGGAAATTTTAGGCAAACCCATTGACTATATGTATTTGCCTTTCGGCAGCTACAAAATGGACTGCCACGCGGTTCTGGAATATATCAAGGCGATACATAAAGGCAAGGACGCGCCCAGAGTCGGTCTTTTAACTTACAATAACGCTTACGGCCGCTCTATTCACGAACCAAGTAAGGAATACGCGAAGCAATTAGGCATTAATATTGTCGCGATTGAAGAATTTCCGCCAAAGATTGTTGATCTCAATACGGAACTTTTGAGATTGCAAAAAGCCGGAGCCGAATATGTGTTTATGCAGATGCTTCCTTCGGCTATCGTTACCGCTTTCAAAAGCGCGGATCGTATTAATTATAAACCAAAGTTTTTGGGAACATGGACCTCCACTGATCCCGATTTTTTCAAAATGGGGAAGGGGCTTATCCGCGATCGTTTGACTATACAGTTCCCGGGCGGCCTGCCTCAGGATAAATCAGAAGGCGTTAAAATAATGGATGAGCTGATTAAGAAATATAAGACAGTGAAAAGTTTTGACGCTTCTTATTGGGAAGGTGTTGTTGTCGGGATGATTATGGAAAGGGCTTTCATCCGCGCCCACGAGCAGAGCGGAAAAATTAATCCAAAAACCATTAACACTGCTTTGGAGTCATTCAATAACGAGGATTTTGGCGGTCTAGTGCCTAATGTCACTTATACTTCCAAAGACCATGGAGCTTCTTTCACCGCGCGCATGGTGAAAGTCAAAGAAAACGGCACATATCAGCCTTTGACCAATTTTTATGTGCCTGGAAAAGATAAGATCCAATTGCTGAAAAAATAAGTTAAGTTAATAAATGAATTAAATTGATTAAAGGTATTTATGAAAGCTTACCGGGGTAGACCATCAATAATGATCAACAAGCCGGCGGACTTGAAAAAAGCTGAATTGGAAATTAAAAATCTTCATCTTAGCTTTGGCGGAGTCACGGCGGTAAAGGATGTTGATCTGAAAGTTCATACCGGCGAATTGATGGCGCTTATCGGTCCGAACGGGGCGGGTAAAACCAGTCTGCTTAATTGCATAACCGGGTTTTACCGCCCCCAAAGCGGTCAAAT
>JAFGKC010000013.1 GCA_016928765.1 Syntrophaceae bacterium | reverse complement strand
CGATCTTTCTTTGAGAAAGTCGGAAACCTCGAGTGTAACCATGTCAACCAGAGAATGCAGTCCTTCCAGTGAAACCAGTTCAATATTTTCTCCATCCGCCGGCTTAACTTCTGCACCAAATGACGTAACAAGATCTTTTGCCGAATCAAAAGGAAGCTTTTCCGCGGGAGCTAATTCCTCGCCGAAAAGCGGTGGGGCAATAAACATTCTTTCTTTGCTGATTTTTCTGTAAAAACTTTCGGTAAGAGGCGTTATCTCGGGAAGCCCGATAAATATTTCCTTCTCTTCAGGCTTTATTTTGCCAAGAAAATATAATTCCAGCTTAGGCACAAATAAATTATTTTTTGATAGCCATTTACGGAAGTCCTGCGCTGTGTTCAGATATTCTTCAAGCCTGCTCCATTCTTCTTCCGTAAACCTTTCCGCGCCAAAAACTGTCTTGCAGGTAATATTATATTCCGCGAGTTTCTCCAGCAAGGGCAGAAGATGAGAGGCGCGGCGGGCGGGATACGGCTCGTCCGGATATTTCTCCGAGATAAACTGGATGAACAAAAGAAGCTGCTCGTCGCTGGCAACAGGATGCAGTTTTAGTTCATCGCCGATTTTTTCACTAATGTATGAATCGAAGCTTTCCACTTTAGGCAAGATGCCGCCCATACGGCTGTGGATAAAGTACTGCACGGGATCTACGGATCTATCGTTTGCGCAAATTATTTTCCAGGCGGAAAGATCGGGATAATCCGCGCGCAGAAGCTCAATTATCTTTTCTGAATATTGCGGCACCTCGCCTCCCCACGGGCATTAATTTTTGATTTATTTCTGATTAATATTTTCATAGATTTTTTCGCGCTTCTAATTTAAGTATTTTGAATATCATAAATTACGCAAAAACCAACATTAAATTTCAAAATTAATATTATGGGATATTTGCTGAGCACCACGGAAAATTATCATACAAAAGAGCTGAACTCTCTGGGCTGGGAATTGACCGTCTGTAACGCTCTATATCCCAAAAACAGCCCATGCCGTCAAATTCTGAAAAACAAAGCTTCTCTGGGAGTAAATCTCTATCACTTTCTGAAAAAATATATTTCGTTTGAAGATGTCCGTAATTACTTAGAAATCGGCGGAGGCATGGGGTATCTATCATATGATTTTCTTGAAATTAACTCTAAACTACATGCCACAATGCTGGATATATCTCCCTATCTTTTAGGCAGGCAAAAAGAAACTCTGATGAAATATGAAGTAAATTTTGAACTTGCCGATGTGTTGAAAAAAGAAGGTAATTTCTTCTCGCGCTTTGATTTAGTAATCATGAATGAAAATTTGGGCGATTTACCCGCTCTGATTCCCTCTGGCAGTGACACAACAATTCACTCTGAAGAGCTAATTTACTATCAAAACAAAGCGGAGCATTTATCTAGGGAATACAATCTGAGGTTTGATGATAAAGAAATAATCAATATCGGCGCGCTGACGCTATTGGAAAACGTCTGCCTTGCGGGTGTGAAATATATATATTTAAGCGAACATAGTTGTGAGGCCGCCGTGCCGGCTACCCTGCGCGAATTTATTAATATCGCGCGCGCAGGATTCCCTGAAAAGATTTCTCTTAAAGGCCACAATGAATACACAATCAAATTTTCTTACTTACAAAAAATCGCTGAAACATTTAATTACAAAGTGCAAAGCGGTCCCATTGCTGATTTTTTACCCTTGGAAATAAATGATAAATTAACCGCGATACTGCGCACGATAACGCCGGCCAACGATGAGCAGGAAATTATCCAACAGTTTGTTTATGATTTATATAAATACGAATATTTGACAATAATTAAATAAAGGGTATTAATCAAAGAAACCGTCGAAGGCCGAGGCCATGGCGGTTCCGAATGTAGGGGGACTAAATAAAACGTCCCTCTTCCTTATCCAAAATTGATAGTTTTTGCAAAGGGGAGGTACCAGAAATATGGAAAATAATATTATTTTAATAATCAATATATTAATTTATATACCATTATTAATTGTGGCTTTTAAAAGCAAGGACAATGTATTGAAGTGGACTTTCATTAGCTTTTTTCTTTTGTGGGAATGCTATGCGATATTTGGGGATCCTTTTGATAGTAATAATCAGGGCTATCCTATTTTTGTAAGTATTTCCTTAATATTGTCATTCTTTATGATAATTAAAAAAATACGCAATCAACGGATAACATGGCGACCAATTTTAACGACAATGCTCTTTCTTGTCAGTTATGCCATTATTGTTTTTCAAAAAGGGCTAATTTCATTTGGCATACCCCTCTATACAGGCTACATCCTGGTCACAATTTCATTTATTATCTGGCTGGTTTTATACCGAAAAGAATTGCGGTTTATAAAGACATACGGTATCCAAAAGGACTGATAATTTGAATAAAATCATTAGAAAAAAAGATTTTTTATTGGCCCAACCCTTACACACTAGAAAGCAATACACGTTAGGTAAAATCGTTGTTTTAATTACTGGGATTTCGTGTATTACAATTATTATTTTGACAATATACTACTGGGATTTATTAGCATGGTATTTTAAACTTACACTCGCCTTTTTTGTCTTCCTTTTATCGCCAGACATCGAAAGCATAAAATTTATCATAAAGGATTACGATATTTATCGCGAAGAATGGTCTCATCATAATTCGGATAAAATAATATCTTAAACAAAAGCTTGTTCTATTTATTTTCATACGTCCAGGGCCAAAGCAACTATCATTTTATTTTGGATTATCCTCAGAGAGAAGTTTAGTTAATTCTTCCACACTTTCGGCTGGTTTTTGGCAGGAATAATTATTGCAGACATAGGCTCTGGCTTTAGAATCCGCGGAAGAAAAATCTTTCAAAAACGGCGCGATATTTAAAATTTTCTTTTCTTTAGCAGCAAAGGGCAACAAAAGCACAACCTTGTTAGGCAAATAAATCTGCCGCAGAGCTTTTATCATTTGCTTTGTTTCTTCATTTTCCGAATCGCCAGCGATAATTATTTCATAAGAAGGGCCAGAGGCAAAATCAAGCCCAACCAGAAACTGCGTGTAGGCAGTGGGGTATTGCGCGATCCGCTCGGAAAACGCCCGCTCTATTTGCTCAGCTTTTCTTTCCAGCTCCGCATCCGCTGTCATTCGTGCCAGACGCAATATGTTTAACATCGCTACGGAATTGCCGGAAGGGATTGCGCCGTCCTGCGCCTCTTTTTGTCTGCCCAAAATATCTTCCGCGTCACTCGGTGTAAAATATAAGCCGCCGTCTTTTTCATCCCAGAATAAATCCAACATTTGGCGGTTAAGGGCTAAAGCTTTTTCTAAATATTTTGTCTGCCAGGCCGCTTCATAAAGCTCCAGCAATCCCCAGATGAAAAAGGCGTAATCATCAAGCATTGCCGTGATAGATGCTTCTCCCGCGCGCCAGCGATGCAAAAGCCTTCCCTTTTTGTCTGTCATCCGGGAAAAAATAAAATCAGCCGCTTTCCGCGCCGCTTTTAAATACTGAGGTTCATCAAGCACCTGCGCGCCTCTGGCCAAAGCGGCAATCATCAAACCATTACAATCAGTCAAAATCTTGTCGTCTTTTAAGGGATGAACGCGCGATTTGCGGGCGGCAAATAGCTTTTGCCTGATTTCGTCCGTCACTTGCGGTAATTGACCAAGAGATGGTGCAAGATGAGGTATAAAATGACCTTGCGGCATTTCCTGCATGCCATGTAACTCTTGGTCTTTTCTATGGAGAAAAAGGCGTAAAAATAAATCCGCTTCAGCGGGCGGCAAAATCTTTCTTATTTCTTCTTCCGTCCAAAGATAAAATTTACCCTCTAT
>JAFGKC010000132.1 GCA_016928765.1 Syntrophaceae bacterium | reverse complement strand
TTTGTGTTAATTAAAAAAGCTAAGAAAAAGAGTGCGTAAGTCACTGGAGTTATAAAGATGGCCGTAGCGGATGTTTTTAATATTGAAAAGAAAAAAGTCTCTCAAGTAGAGCTTAATGACGCAGTGTTTGCCGCGCAACCGAACGAAGCGGTTATTTATGATGTGGTAAAAATGCAATTGGCGGCGCGCCGTGCCGGGACAGCATCAACAAAGACAAGAAGCGATGTAAGCGGCGGAGGCAAAAAGCCTTGGCGGCAAAAAGGGACAGGCAGGGCAAGAGCCGGCACAACCAGATCGCCTCTATGGAGAAGCGGCGGAATTGTTTTTGGCCCTCATCCACGCGATTATTCTTTTAATGTTCCTAAAAAAATGCGGAAGCAGGCGTTGATCAGCGCGCTAAGCATGAAACTTAAACAGGAAAAAATGCTGGTCATAAATGATTTTCCGATGGAAAAAATAAGCACCCGCAAATTTCAGGATATTATCGACCTGTTTGATTTGAAAAAGGCGCTTTTTGTTTTAGATGCGGATAACGAAAATCTTCAGAAGTCATCACGCAATATAAAGAACATAAAGATGATTAAGTCTGAAGGGATTAATGTTTACGACATTCTTAATCACGAACATCTGGTGCTCTTGGAGCCATCGATAAAGAAGATTGAAGGAGCATTGTTGGCATAATGGAAGTGCATCAGGTTATCAAAAGATTATTAATCACGGAAAAAAGCACCATTCAGCGGGAAGAAGCAAATAAGTATTTTTTTGAAGTCGATCGCCGTGCCAACAAAATGGAAATAGAAAAAGCGGTGGAAAAGCTTTTTAATGTAAAAGTTGTAGATGTGCGGGTTATGCAGGTTTTGGGAAAGAAAACGCGCAGGGGACGTATTACCGGACAGAAGCGATCATGGAAAAAGGCAATTGTAACCCTTGTTGCCGGAAACCGTATAGAGATTACTGAAGGCGCGTAAGAATATTTAAAGGATTGGGATAATGGCTATAATTAAATATAAACCGACATCGCCGGGAAGAAGATTTCAGAGCGTCTCTGATTTCGCGGAAATTACGTCTGCTGAGCCGGTGAAAGGGTTATTGAAGCCGCTGAAAAAAACCGGAGGAAGAAATTCCTACGGTCGTATTACAGCAAGGCATATCGGCGGTGGTCATAAAAGAAAGTATCGTATTATTGATTTTCGCCGTAACAAGGAAGATATCCCTGCAAAAGTAGCCGCGATTGAATATGATCCGAACAGAACTGCCCGTATAGCGCTGCTTAACTATCGTGACGGAGAGAAAAGGTATATTGTCGCGCCGACGCAAATTAATGTAGGTGACGTAATTGTAAGCGGAGAAAAGGCGGACATCAAACCGGGAAACGCTATCCCTTTGAAGTATATACCATTAGGTTCGCTGATTCATAATGTGGAATTGAAAGTTGGACGCGGCGGTCAGTTAATCCGTTCAGCGGGAGCTTACGGTCAGTTAATGGCTAAAGAAGGAAGTTACGCTCAAATAAGGCTTCCTTCCGGCGAAGTGCGCAAGGTATTTATTGAATGCATGGCGACAATCGGACAGGTCGGAAATATTGAGCATGAAAATATCAGTATCGGCAAAGCGGGAAGAACGAGATGGTCGGGAAAGCGCCCTCATGTCCGTGGGGTTGTTATGAATCCTGTTGATCATCCTATGGGTGGGGGTGAAGGGAAATCGTCGGGTGGACGCCATCCTTGTACGCCCTGGGGTATACCCACAAAAGGGCATAAAACTCGTAAAAATAAGAGAACAGATAAATATATTATCAAAAGAAGAGGGAAATAAAACGTGGCGCGTTCAATAAAAAAAGGTCCTTATATTGAAGAAAAATTATTGGCTAAGGTCAGAAAAATGGAAGTTGAGGGATCTAAAAATGTTATCAAGACCTGGTCGCGTCGTTCCACGATTACACCGGAGCTGATTGGTTACACATTTGCCGTACACAACGGAAAGAAGTTTATTCCCGTATATGTAACTGAGAACATGGTTGGTCATAAACTGGGTGAATTCGCTCCGACAAGAACATTTCATTCACATTCAGGGGATCGTAAAACAAAAGTCCGCGCTTAACCTAATGGTTTTGGAGTTTATTAGATAATGGAAGCAAAAGCAGTAGCAAAATATATTAGAATGTCGCCTCAGAAAGTTCGTTTGGTTGTTGATTTGATCCGCGGCAAAAAAGTTCAGGAGGCCAGCAACATTCTTCTTTACACCAGAAAGTATGCGGCGGGTACTGTGGCGAAAGTACTGAAATCAGCGGTCGCTAATGCCGCACAAAATCCTAATATCGACGAAAATGTTCTTTACGTAAAAGATATATATGTTGATCAGGGACCGTCTTTGAAGAGGTGGCGCGCCAGAGCACAGGGAAGAGCGGCCGGTATCAAAAAAAGGACTTCGCATATAACCGTTGTTTTGGATGAAAGATAAGAAGGAGGTACGGCATTGGGTCAGAAAGTTAACCCGGTAGGATTAAGACTGGGCTACATTAAAAAATGGCAGTCAGTGTGGTTTGCCGATAAAGGCTACAGTGAAGCACTGCATGAAGATGTAAAAATAAGAAAGTTTCTTAAAAAGAAACTTTATAATGCCGGTATTTCCAGGATCGAAATAGAAAGGGCCGCAAATAAAGCTAAAGTAAATATATATTCAGCGCGCCCTGGTGTAATTATAGGTAAAAAAGGTTCGGAAATCGAAAAACTTAAAGCAGACATTGAAAAGTTTTCAAAGTCTGAAATTATTGTAAATATTTTGGAAGTGCGTAAACCGGAAGTTGACGCCCAGCTGGTCGCGGAAAATGTCGCCATGCAATTGGAGCGCCGGGTCGCTTTCCGTAGGGCGATGAAAAAATGTGTCGGTTACGCTCTGAAGTTTGGCGCTAAGGGCATCAAAATCAGCTGTTCCGGAAGATTGGGAGGAGCGGAAATTGCCCGTTCCGAATGGTACCGCGAAGGAAGAGTGCCGCTTCATACATTGCGAGCCGATATTGATTACGGGTTTACGGAAGCACATACCGCCTACGGGCTTATTGGTGTTAAAGTTCTCATTTTCCACGGTGAAGTTTTACCGGAGAAAAGCGAAAAAAATAAAGTAGCCGCCTGAATTTATTAGGAAATAAACGCGGAATGTAATTTGGAGTTTTACTTATGTTAATGCCAAAAAGGGTGAAATACAGAAAAATGCAAAAGGGGCGTATGGGTGGTAAGTCAACCCGTGGTGCCTCCGTGGCTTTTGGAGACTATGGCTTGCAGGCTGCTGAATGTGGTTGGCTTTCTGCGCGTCAAATTGAAGCGGCGCGCGTTGCCATGACCCGACATGTAAAACGCGGTGGGAAAATATGGATTAGAGTGTTTCCTCATAAACCTGTAACCAAAAAACCTGCGGAAACTCGTATGGGTAAAGGAAAAGGAGCTCCGGAAGGATGGGTCGCGGTAGTAAAACCGGGAGCCGTTCTATATGAAATGGAAGGAGTGACAAAAGCGGTGGCAAAAGAGGCGTTTCGCCTGGCGGCGCACAAGTTGCCCATTGCCACAAAGTTTTTAGCAAGGGAGACATCTGATGAAAATTAGTGATATCAGAGATCTCGGTATTGACGAGCTTAAGAAAAAAAATAATGAATTGGTTGAAGAACATTTGCGGTTACGTATTCGTCATGCGTCGGAGAAAGTAGAATCGACAGCTATGCTCAGTAATTTACGAAAGGACATAGCGCGTATCAAAACAGTGCTTAAAGAGAAGGAGGCCGCAAGTAAAAATGGCTGAGAAAAGCAATAAACGCATGATTAAGGGAATAGTAGTCAGCGACAAGATGGATAAAACTATAGTAGTTAAAACCGAACGCTTGGTTAAGCACCCGATTTTCCATAAATACGTGCGCAGACACGCAAAATATAAAGCCCATGATGAAAACAATCAGTGTAAAGTTGGTGATACGGTAGTTATTATTGAGTCGAGGCCGATAAGCAAAGATAAGCGCTGGCGCATGGTGGAAATCACACAAAGGGCAAAATAGAAAAATAGTTATTTGACGAGCAAGTTGTTTTGATTGGAGTTAATTGTTTATGATTCAGATGCAGACAATATTAAATGTTGCGGATAATTCCGGCGCCAAGAAAGTCGCGTGCATTAAAGTGCTTGGCGGATCAAAACGTCGTTTCGCCAGTTTGGGAGATGTGATTGTTGTTTCCGTCAAAGAGTCAATTCCGAATTCGAAGGTAAAAAAAGGCGATGTGATGAAGGCTGTAATCGTGCGCACCGTGAAAGAGGTGAAAAGAGCGGACGGTTCATATCTTAAATTTGATGATAATTCGGCTGTATTGATTAGTAACCAGATGGAGCCGATTGGAACAAGAATTTTTGGGCCGGTGGCAAGAGAGCTCAGAGCCAAACAATTCATGAAAATCATATCTCTGGCGCCAGAGGTTTTATAAAGGTTTTTGACGGGGAAAATAATGAGTTTAAGTAAATTTAAAAAAGGCGATACGGTTAAAGTTCTTTCTGGTAAAGATAAGGGTAAAACCGGAAAGGTATTGAAGACTATTCGTGAAAAAGACAGAATAATAATAGAAAAAATAAATCTTGTTAAAAAACACAAGAGGCCGGATCAGAAGTCCAAAGGCGGTGTTTTGGAAAAAGAAGGGTCGATTCACGTTTCCCAGGTAGGCCTTATGTGCAATAAATGCAATGAAGCAGTCAGAATTAGAAGCAAAAAACTGGAAGATGGAAAAAAAGTTCGCATCTGCGCGAAATGCGGAGATGCCATAAATGTGGGTTGATAAAAAATGGCACGATTAAAAAAATATTATTCAGATAATGTTATTTCCGCTCTAACCAAGGAATTTAATTATAAAAATCCCATGCAAGTGCCCAAGATAGAGAAGATAGTGGTTAATATGGGGCTGGGAGAAGCTATTCAGAACGCGAAAATTATCGATAGCGCCGCTCAGGAGCTTGCAACCATTACCGGTCAAAAGCCGGTTATTACGAAGGCGAAAAAATCAATAGCGACTTTTAAATTAAGGCAGGGCATGGCTATAGGTTGTTGCGTTACCTTGAGAAAAGAAATCATGTATGAATTTTTTGACAGATTGGTAAATGTCGCCCTGCCTAAAGTCAGAGATTTCCGCGGTATTTCGGCGAACGCTTTTGATGGCAGGGGTAATTTTTCCATCGGGTTGCAGGAGCAGATAATATTTCCGGAAATTGATTACGACAAAGTGGAAAAAATTAAGGGAATGAACATTACTATTGTAACAACGGCAAAAACGGACGATGAAGCCAGAGCTTTGTTAAAGCTCATGGGTGTCCCTTTTAAGAATTAAACGAAAAAGCCGGAGGAGTTTAGAGTGGCAAAAAAGTCGTTAATTGCGAAATCAAAAAGAAAGATGAAGTTTGCGGTAAGAGAATACAATCGTTGCCCGATTTGCGGCAGGCCGCGTGCTTATTATAGAAAATTTGATATGTGCAGAATTTGTTTGAGAAAGCTTTCCTTACATGGAGAGCTTCCCGGTGTGATTAAATCCAGTTGGTAATTTTGGTTTAAGGAGAAAAAATACATGGCAATGACCGACCCTATTGCTGATATGTTGACCAGAATCAGAAACGCGAATAAAGCACGTTTTCCGAGTGTCAATATTCGTTCGTCTCAGATGAACATGAATATCGCAAAAGTGATGAAGAAATGCGGATATATTAATGGATACGAAATAATTAAAGATGATAAAGGGCACCAGATTTTGAAAATAGCCCTTAAGTATCCCGACGCAAAGCGCAGGGTAATAACTGACATCAAAAGAGTCAGTAAGCCGGGACGCAGAGTCTATGTCGCTTCAGATAAAATACCGAAAACATTGAACGGTTACGGTATTTCTATTATTTCTACCTCTCGGGGTATTATCACTGACGAAGAGGCAAGAGAATTAAATGTTGGCGGCGAAGTGCTCTGCCAGATTTGGTAAATTTAGTTTGACGGGAGTTTTTAATGTCGAGAATAGGTAAAAAGCCTGTAAATTTTGCAAAAAATGTAAAGATTACGCAGAGCGGAAAGATAGTTAAAGTCGAAGGCCCGAAGGGTTCTTTATCGTCTTCATTACCTGATGGCGTATCGCTGGTTATATCTGACGGCAATCTGGTCATTGAAAGAAAATCGGATGAAAGAATTGCCCGATCGAATCACGGCCTGGCCAGAACCCTGATTGGGAATATGGTAGAGGGCGTAAGCAATGGCTTTGAAAAGCGCCTGGAAATAGTCGGTGTTGGGTATAGAGCTGAAGTAAGTGGCCAAGATCTTAAGCTTGTTTTAGGATTTTCCATTCCTGTTCAATACAGTATTCCCAAAGGAATAGACGTAAAAGTTGATAAGCAAACCAATGTAACTATTTTCGGTATTGATAAACAGCTTGTAGGCCGCGTGGCCGCGGAAATAAGGGCATTGAAAAAACCGGAACCTTATAAGGGTAAAGGTATTAAATATGCCGGTGAATACATCAAGCGCAAAGCAGGTAAGTCTGCCGCCGCCTGATCATAATAGAAAGAATTTATTTATTCTCTAGATAAAACGAGGTAGAAAGTTGGCATCAAAAAGAACATTAAAAGTCCGGTCGAGAAGAGA
>JAFGKC010000131.1 GCA_016928765.1 Syntrophaceae bacterium | reverse complement strand
TCGATGAAAATAATTTTATTGATTCCGCGGCGGAGGCGCACGCCCGCATTTATCTGAACATCGGCGTGGATCAGATGGCCAAAATGGTTCTCGAAATGATTGATAAATATGACGTGGACGGTTTTGTGCTGCATTCCAACCGCAGCTGCAAGCCCTATTCCTTCGGCCAGCTCGATATTCAGAAAATCGTGGAAAGAGAAAGAGGCATTCCCTGTCTGATGCTGGAAGCGGACATGACAGATGAAAGAAGTTTTTCGGAAAGTCAGATTTCCACACGCATCGACGCTTACATGGAAATTATCAAAGAGAGGAAAGAAAAAAAGTAGAAGTTCTTTTTAGGAAAATAAGAAAACAGTCGCGCTTTGTCATTGCGAGCTCTCGTAGAGAGCGTGGCAATCTGTTTTTAGACAAGAGATTGCTTCGGTCGTTACTCTCCCTCGCAATGGGTGTAATGGCAAATAAGAAAAAAATATATTATAAGGAAAGAATACATGCTCACAGCAGGAATTGACATAGGCTCAATCACGGCGAAGGCCGCGATTGTGGAAGACGGAAGAATTCTCGGCACAAAAGTAATCTTCACCGGCTACAACGCGGAGGCCGCCGGTAAAAATGTTTACGAAGATGTTCTCCGCGAAAACGCGTTGTACAAATCCGCCATAAAAAAAATTGTTTCCACCGGATACGGACGCAACAGTGTGAAGTTCGCCGACAAATCATTTACGGAAATCATGTGCCACGCCGCGGGCGCGTATCATCTGGATAAAAAAGTCCGCTCCATCATCGATATCGGCGGGCAGGACAGCAAGGCGATAATTCTTGATGTTGATGGTAAAGTTAAAAATTTTGTCATGAACGACAAATGCGCCGCCGGCACAGGACGATTTCTGGAAGTGATGGCACGCGCGCTGGAAGTGAGTTTGGACGAATTCGGCGCTATATCCCTTAAATCGAAAAAGCCTTCCAAAATAAGTTCCCTGTGCACGGTCTTCGCAGAATCGGAAGTCATCTCGCTCATCGCCAAAGGGGAAAAGCGCCAGGACATTATCGCTGGTATTCATGAATCCATCGCTGCCAGAGTCGCTTCCATGTCGGCGCGGCTGGGTCTTTCCGAGCCGATAATGATTACCGGAGGCGTGGCGCGTAACAGCGGCGTCGTCAAAGCGCTGGAAAAAAAGCTGGGTATGAAAATAGAAGTTTCGCCCTACGCTCAGGTCAACGGCGCGATTGGCGCGGCTTTTTTGGCGACTTCATTATAAGCTTCTTACGAGGAAAACATGAACAACATTCGCCGGACAAAAATAGTCTGCACGCTGGGGCCATCCAGCGACACACCACAAATCATTGAAAAGATGATAAAGGCGGGAATGAATGTCGCGCGCCTGAATTTCTCGCACGGCAACCAAGCGGACCACGGCAAAAAGATAAAGCTTATCCGCGAGCTATCTGAAAAATTAAATAACCCCGTCGCTATTTTACAGGATCTCGCCGGGCCAAAAATCCGCATTGGCAAAATACCTGAGCCAGGCATGCTGCTTCAGCCCAGTGACGAAATTGTCCTCACCACAAATAAAGATAATTCCGGCCCAAAGCGTGTTTTTGTTTCTTACACAGCCCTACCCGATGAAGTTCGCACGGGCGACCGGATTCTTCTGGCCGACGGCCTTCTGGAGCTGAATGTTCTGGAAACAAGAAATTCCGAAATTTTGTGCCGTGTTGTCACCGGCGGCCTGCTCACTTCCAATAAAGGAATCAATCTGCCCACCGGCACGATACGCGCTCCCGCCGTCACTCAAAAAGACAAAGAGGATTTGCTCTTCGGCCTGGCAAATGACGTCGATTATGTTGCCGTTTCTTTTGTCAAGACAGCGCAGGATATTCTCAGCGTCCGGGAAATAATTAAACAGCAGAAAAAAGACACTCCCGTGATAGCTAAAATTGAAAAGCATGAAGCCGTGGACAACCTCGCGGAAATTATCGCGGCGTCTGACGGCGTCATGGTCGCGCGCGGCGATCTGGGTGTGGAAATTCCGTTGGAGGATGTCCCTTTAATCCAGAAAAAAATTATCAAAGAAGCGGGCAGTCATGGAAAATTTGTGATTACCGCCACGCAGATGCTGCGCTCCATGGTGGAATCACCCCGGCCGACCAGAGCGGAAGCAGCGGACGTGGCCAACGCCGTTCTGGACGGAACAGACGCCGTCATGCTTTCTGAAGAAAGCGCTTCGGGAAACTATCCCGTCGAAGCGATAACCTTTATGGATAAAATTTGCCGCACGGCGGAAACTGGCTTCCCCTATAGTGATTATCTGGAGATGAAGCCCCAAAAAGAAGTTTCCGAATCGGTGGCGCATGCCGCCTGCGTGCTGGCCGACCACTTAGACGCGAAAATTATCGTCTCGCGCACTCTTTCCGGAGCCACGGCGCGCTTTATCGCGCGTTTTCGCCCACGCCAGCCGATTTTAGCTGTATCACCGGATGAAAAAACCGTCCGTCGGCTGGCCATGATCTGGGGTTGTTTTCCATACCTCGCGCACGATGGCGATTTGCCTGTCCAACTGCTGGAAAAAGCGGCGCGCGCTGTGTTACCCAACACCTTTTTATCCGCGAACGATTTAATAGTAATAACGCGGGGCGAAACACAGTGGCTGACCGGATCAACAAACATTCTGCAAGTAAAACGATTACTTAGCGTTTAGTTCAGTACATGTTGACACAACTTCGTCTTTTTGATTAATTGTTAAAAAAGGAGGTAATCATGCCTATAAAAATAGCCATCAACGGTTTTGGAAGAATCGGCCGGCTGGTATATCGCGCCGGTTTTAAAAGCAAAGATGTTGAATTTGTCGCTGTAAACGATCTGGCAAACACCAAAACTCTGGCTCATCTTCTAAAATACGATTCCGTCCACGGAATAATGAACGCCGAAGTTAAAGACACGGAAAAATCGATTATTGTGGACGGCAAGGAAATAAAAACATTTACCGAAAGGGAACCGGAAAATCTTCCCTGGAAAGAACTGGGCGTTGATGTCGTGCTGGAAAGCACGGGCAGATTCACCGACCGCGCGGGCGCGGAAAAGCATCTAAAAGCGGGCGCCAAAAAAGTGGTTGTTTCCGCTCCGGCAAAAAATCCCGACGTGACTTTTGTTCTCGGTGTCAATGAGGAAGATTACGATAAAAACAAACACAGCATTATCTCCATGGGCTCGTGCACGACAAATTGTTTGGCGCCCATTGTCAAAATACTGCACAAGGAATTCGGCGTGGAATACGGATTGATGACAACCATTCATTCTTACACCAACGATCAGGTAGTCGCGGACGAGGCGCACAAAGATTTGAGAAGGGCACGCGCCGCCGCTCTTTCTATCATTCCCACCACCACAGGCGCGGCCAAGGCGATTGCCGAAGTTATTCCAGAAATGAAAGGCAAGCTCGACGGAATGGCGGTGCGAGTGCCGACACCAAATGTATCCATGGTTGATTTTGTCGCTACTTTATCCAAAGAAACAAACAAAGATGAGCTCAACGCAAAATTCAGAAAATACGCCGACGGCGCGATGAAAGGAATTCTTTCCTACACGGACGAAGAACTGGTTTCGCGCGATTTTTACGGCAATCCCTATTCGTCAATTGTGGATTTGCCCAGCACAGCGGTAATCGGCGGAAGAATGATAAAAGTTATTTCCTGGTATGATAATGAATGGGGCTTTTCCAGCAGAATGCTGAATCTGCTCTCTTTCATTATGAAATAGAAAACAAAAAGGCAGGACAGAAAAAATGAAGTACATTGACCAGATTGAAATGAAGAGCAAAAAAGTTTTTTTGCGCGTGGATTTTAACGTTCCGATAAAAGAAGGAAAAGTTACCAGCGACAACCGTGTGCGCGCGCATATACCAACCATTAACTACGCGCTGGAAAAAGGGGCAAAAATCATCATCGCCTCGCATTTGGGACGCCCCAAAGGCAAGCGCGTGGAAGAA
Organism: Syntrophaceae bacterium; assembly: GCA_016928765.1. Taxonomy (GTDB): domain Bacteria; phylum Desulfobacterota; class Syntrophia; order Syntrophales; family Smithellaceae; genus UBA4810. Next base: position 3,341 of record JAFGKC010000131.1, on the reverse strand, counting down.
ATGTCGCTGGGGCCGGTGGTACCAATACTTTCCGGCCTGATTCAACAGGAAGTTGCTTTTGTGGATGATTGTGTGGGGGAAAAAGTTCAGGCCGCTGTCAATAAAATGAAAGCCGGCGATGTTTTTTTGCTGGAAAATCTGCGCTTTAATCCGGGCGAAGATAAAAATGACGCGGCTTTTGCCAAAGAGCTAGCCTCTCTTTGTGATATCTACATTGACGACGCTTTTGCCGTCTCGCACCGCGCGGCGGCCTCTAATTCCGCCATTACTGATTATGTAAAAACCTGCGGCGCGGGTTTTTTGCTCAAAAATGAAATCGAATATTTCAAAAAAGCAATCGTCAATCCGGCAAGGCCACTGGCCGCGATTATCGGCGGAGCGAAAGTCTCGGATAAAATCGGCGTTTTGGAAAACCTGATTGATAAAGTGGATAAACTTTTAATCGGCGGCGCTATGGCTTTTACCTTTTTGAAAGCGCAGGGATTGGAAGTCGGCAAATCACTGTGCGAAGAGGAAATGCTCGATACAGCGCGTAAAATCATGCAGAAAGCCAAAGACAAAAACGTGCAGTTTTTACTGCCCACGGATGTAGCCTGCGCTAAAGAAGCAGCCGCGGACGCGGCAGTTAAAATCTGCTCTGTAAAAGAAATACCCGCGGATCAAATGGGACTCGATATCGGCCCGGCGACAATTACTTTATTTACCGACGCGCTCAAGGGCGTAAAAACTGTAATCTGGAACGGGCCTCTGGGCATGTTTGAACTTGCGCCCTTCAGCAAGGGAACATTCGCGCTGGCCGAAGCTGTCGCCAGTTCCGGCGCGGTTTCTATCATCGGCGGCGGCGATACAGAAACCGCCCTTAAGAAGGCTGGAAAGAACACCAAGATGTCTTACATCTCTACCGGAGGCGGCGCGTTTTTAGAATTGTTGGAAGGAAAAACTCTGCCGGGAATCGCGGCGCTGGATAAATAAGGAGAAAACTTAAATGAGAACATGGATTGTTGCCGGAAACTGGAAGATGCACAACACCAACGAGGAATCGGTGGCATTAGCGAAAGCCATCAAAGACGGCGTGTCATCGCTGAAAAATGGCGAAGTAGTTTTAGCCCCGCCTTTTACTTCATTATACAGGGTGGCGCAAATTATCAAAGGTTCGAGTATCTCGCTGGCGGCGCAAAACATGTTTTATGAAGATAAAGGCGCGTTCACGGGCGAGATTTCGCCCGTGATGCTCAAAGATATCGGATGCACTTATGTGATTATCGGCCATTCGGAACGGCGAAAATATTTTCACGAGAAAGACGCCGACGTTAATCTGAAAGTTAAAAAAGCTTTGGCCCTCGGATTAAAACCCATTATGTGCGTGGGGGAAACAGACGAAGAAAGAGAAAAAAACGTTACGCGCGCGGTGGTTGGCAGGCAGGTGAAAGAAGGCCTCCGCGGCGTGGATAAAATTGACAATGTTGTTATCGCCTACGAACCGGTGTGGGCTATCGGTACAGGCAAAGTAGCCACGCCCGCGCAAGCCCAAGATGTGCACGCCTTTATCCGCGCCATCTTAAAAGACATCTATCATGATGCCGCGGCAGGCATCCGCATCCTCTACGGCGGCAGTGTTACTGCTGACAACATCTCTGAATTAATTGCCATGGAAGATATCGACGGCGCGCTTGTCGGCGGCGCGTCTTTGAAAACAGACGGATTTTTAGGAATTATCAAAAATATCGCCGGGGAAAAATAGGATTTGCCATTTTTCCCATATTTACCCATTGGGCTTTAATGAGGCTAAAGTTGCATGAACAAAGTGAAATGGAACTTTCAAACCGAATTATCCCGATAGCTCAGCGTATCGGGATTAGTACAACAGTGAAGCAAAATACCCAATGGCAAAGATTGAATTATATTGATTTTATGATGTTTTTTAGCTTTTTTGGTTTTATTAGATAAATTAAGTTTGTACAAAAAGCCAGTAAATACCCATTGGGTGTATTAATTGTTATAGGTTAAAATGAAAAAGATTACAGTGACAACAATCCTAATATTATTTACGGTTTTTCTTACTGGCTGTCTAAAACCGGAGGTAAATTATAATGAGTTATTCACTCCGCCATCAGCAAGAATTATTAAAGACGAGTTATTCTTAAAGGGCGGCGCCAGCAAAAAGGCTTCAGCTTGCTATGTTAAGCCACATGCAAAAATTGAGAAAGATACAATTTATGTCTTCGGCACACTATCGCTTAGTAATGATATTGAAACGAAAATAAATTTGCCTAATGCTAATATTACATGGAAAATATATTGGTTAAACAAAGACGGATCATTAATTGAGATGAAAAAAGACCTATAACAAAATCAATACAGCCGATCGCTACGCTCCGGGTGATTTCTGCGTTAAGCAAATATGTTGAACATGTATAAGATTCAGGTCAAGAACTTCTGCGAAAAACACTAAGCGGGTTTTTGCAAAAGGAGAAGAATAATGGGCGTATTGGATAGAATCGAAAAAACAGAAATCAGAGACTTGCTGGGGAAGGGATGGCTCACTCATGATGGTATGTGGTTCTCCCAAACGTGCCAGGCATTTGGCATCGAAAAAGCGAATGCGTTAAATAAAGCGGCCATTAAATCACTCGCGCCAATTGAGATTGAGAGGGTGAAACGGGTCTTGGGGATCGACAAGGAGCGCTTCGATAATTTTAATGAGCTCATAGACTTCATAGCTGCGGCACTGGAGTTAACCCTGCCCGATTCGGTCTTCAAAAAGTTCCACTTAAGCTCACCTTCAAGAGATTTGATACATTGGGATTGGAAGAAGGGGGAATGTTTCGCTTACAAGGGCATGAAACAGAACGGGATGATCGATGGATACCGCTGTGGGGTAATATACAGGATTGAACGCTGGCTTGAAGCCTTGGGGGTCAGATATTTGATGCAAACAAAGGTCGATGGGTGTCTGATGAATGAAAAGGGCATATGTGAGGGGAATATTCAAGTCTTTCTCCACGGCTAAATTGTACTTAGCCGTCAAGCGGGAGCTTTAATTGCTACCGGAGAATGGAGTTGGGTTTAACAAAGTCAATACAGCCGATCGCTTCGCTCCGGCTCAGCTTTTCGTTCAACTGGAATGTAAAAAAAATTAAAAAGCTGATTCTATTAAAAAACGCTTGCCCGCTAAAATTTCTCGCCTTGCGTATCCTGTAAACATCACACCAGTTAATTTATAAACTTCGCCTCTACGCCTTCAATTTTTCCAGTTGAAGACGATCCTGATAGTATTGCGTTATTTCATAGACCGCGTAATCAATCAAAAGCATTATTCTCATTATAGAATCTATTGCCTG
>JAFGKC010000130.1 GCA_016928765.1 Syntrophaceae bacterium | reverse complement strand
TTGGCAAAATAAAACAAACCAGTCGATATGCATGGATTATCCCCCTGCTTTGATAAAATGGCTCCAGAAAGGATTCGCGAAAATCACGATCATCGAAATAACGAAGCAGTAAATCGCGATAGATTCGATCATGGCGAGACCGACAAATAAGGTTCTGGTTAAAGAGTTTCGCTCATCCGGTTGCTGAGCGATAGCGGCCAGAGCCTGCTGAATTGCCTGTCCCATTCCCAGAGCGGGACCAATAGAACCGATGGCCATGGTTAGACCCGCGGCGATAATTGAAGCCACCGCAACTATACTTATATTTTCCATAAATAATCCTCCTTAAAAAATTTTTATTTTATTAGGATGCGACTCCTTCACTGACTTCAGTTTGCTTTAACTCCTCGTGTTTGTGCCCTTCTTCGTGGGTGCTTGTTGCCGACGCGATATACACCATGGAAAGAATTGCAAAAATATAGGCCTGAATAATTCCGATTAAAAGACCAAGCGCCTGCATAATTATGGGGAACAATAAAGGCGTAACCGCGAGCAATATTCCCACGACCTTTTCGTGGCTCATGATATTGCCGAAAAGACGAACGGTAAGCGCCAGCGTTCTTGATATTTCTCCCATAACGTGAAACGGGAAGAAGATGAAATTTGGCTGAAAATATTCTTTGAGATAATGAAGAATTCCATTTTTTGAAATTCCATACAGGGGAACGGCGACAAACACGCAGGTAGCCAGAGCGGCGGTAGTTGTGATGGACGATGTCGGTGCCACAAATCCTGGAATGACGACCATTATATTAGAGAGTCCGATAAAAAGAAAAAGCGTGCCAATAAGAGGAACATAATCATCCGCTCCTTCTTTCGCCATTTCACTGATTTCACCGCGAATAGTGGAGATAACTACTTCCAGAAAATGCTGCCAGCGCGACACGTTGATATCTGTGGAAAGCTTGCGTGTGATCAACCAGGAACCCACAACCAATATGGCCATTACCAGCCACGTGTAAAGAATGGTCGCGTTGATTTTGATAAAACCCCAAGTCCAGATAATTACCTGATCAGGACTGATTTGGCTTATTTGAACAATTTCCATTATGCCCTCTTAAAAAACTATTTTTGAGCTTATAAGTTAAACAGTCTTTTTAATTCCCAGTTTCTTTGTAAGAATGATTTTCATCACAATAAATCCTGTAAGCGCGGCCGCCAGCCTCTCCCATTGGCTGCCCATAATAAAATAAAACGCCGTTAAAACGATAATCATCCGAAGCGCGAAACTTCCTATGATCAGGCGCAGCTGGTGTTCGCTTGAAGGCATTTTTTTGACTGTTTGCCAAAGCCCGGCAAAGTAAAAAACACCCAAAGCAAGGCCCGCCACAAAGGCCAGAGAAAGAATCGTAACTGTTATGGAATGCGTTTCATTCATTATTATCGTCTTCTTCAATAATGCTGTTGCGAATTTTTCGTACCCAGTAAGCGGCATTGATGCTGCCGATCACCACGCCAATTATAAGAAACATTAACGCCCATGAATATTGGCTGGGCCAGGTACGGTCGATCCATAATCCGAGAGCGATACCGATAAGTGTGGGAATAGCCACCGCCCAGCCGACAATTCCAAACATCCCCAGGCCGAACCATACAGTTTCGTCTTTGTGTTTAAGCCCTCTGATGCGCAGAGTCTCTTTTTGAGCCACTTTATTCGCAAACCGGTCCGCGATTTGCCTGCGTCTTTGACTGGGTGTGCGTCTTATTTCCGGCATATTATTTTAACTCCACAAAACGTCTGATTAGACTTGCTTCTAATTTTGCCGCCGCGGAGCGGACAACCTTTTCGCGCTCATCAATTTTATCGTATTGCTCCATGACCACCTGTTTGAGTTTGCCCAGATCCGGGGCACGCACGGCATTGCGCGTGGAAACAAGAACTTCTGATCCCTTTTTGACCAAAGTTCCCACATCCATCGCCAATAATTCCTGTCCGCCGGTTAAGGGTTCAAAGGTAAAAAGACCGGGAGCAAGTGTTGCCACAAAATCAATATGATTGGGCATTAGGCAGAAAGAACCATTTTCCGCTTCGGCCACAATCTTTTTTACCTCTTGCCTGAGCAAGACTTCATCGGGAAGTAAAATTTTAAGCATCATCTTTTGCTTTTACCTCGTCAATTGAACCAATCATATAAAGAGAGCGTTCGGGGTAATCGGCGAATTCATCGTTCAGAATGCGCTCGCAGCCCGTGAGTGTATCTTCGCGGGAAACCATCTTGCCCGTTGTTCCTGTAAACTGTTCGGTGACAAAAAACGGCTGGGTGAAAAAGCGCTCTAATCTTCTGGCGCGAAAAACCGTTCTCTGGTCTTCGCGGGAAAGCTCGGAAATTCCCAGCATGGCGATAATGTCTTTCAAATCTTCATACACCGCTAATGTTTTGCGGATTTCCTGGGCAATTTTATAATGGCGCTCTCCGGCGATATTCGGCATCAGCATCTTCGAGTTTGATTGAAGCAGGTCAATAGCGGGATATAACCCTTCGCTTGCTCTTTTACGCGAAAGTGCGATAGTTGCGGAAAGATGGCCGAAAGTATGAACCGCCGATGGATCCGTGAAATCATCCGCGGGAACATAAACTGCCTGAATGGAAGTGATCGCTCCCGTTTTGGTATTGCAGATACGTTCTTCAAGCTCGGCCAGTTCCGTTGCCAGAGTCGGCTGATAACCAAGACGAGAAGGCAGCTGTCCCAAAAGGCCGGAAACTTCCATGCCGGCCTGGATGAAACGGAAAATATTGTCAATCATTAAAAGAACGTCCTGCTTGGCGTCATCGCGAAAATATTCCGCCATAGTCAGAGCTGAATGGCCGACACGGAATCTGGCGCCGGGTGGTTCGTTCATCTGTCCGAAAACCATGACGGTATTGCCTAACACCCCGCTTTCTTCCATTTCCCGGTAAAGTTCCTCGCCCTCACGGCAGCGTTCACCGATGCCGCAAAAAATACTCATGCCTTCATAGCCGCTGACGGTATTGTGAATCATTTCTGTAATCAGAACTGTCTTTCCTACGCCCGCTCCGCCGAAAAGACCCGCTTTGCCGCCTCGCTCTAGTGGCGCTAAAACATCGATAGCCTTGATTCCCGTTTCAAAAATTTCCGATACGGTGGATTGATCCTGCAGGGGAATCGGCTCGCGGTGGATGGAACGCAATTCGCATCCCTCAACCGGCCCTTTTTTATCGATGGTTTGGCCGAAGACATTAAACACTCTTCCCATGAGCTCCTTGCCCACGGGAACATCAAATGGTTTGCCGGTATCCGTAACCATTGAACCTCGCGCCAAACCCTGCGTGGGCGTCAGCGAAACGCCACGGACGGTATTGCTGTCCAGCTGGGTGAATACTTCAATGATTACCTCTCCTTTTTCGCCGGCCGTTAAAACATTTCGGATCGACGGCGCTTTTTTAGGAAAACGGACATCAACAACGCTGCTGCGCACGGATAAAACTTTTCCTTGATTGAGTTGTTCGCGTTCCACTTTTATCTCCTCTTTATAATTTTTTATGCCAATGATTCATATAGCTCTTTCAATTTCTTTACGCTATCCATCAGCCACCCAACCACACCGCCGATGATTATAAACATTGCCGATCGAACAGCATCATCCGTAAAAGGAACATCTTTCAGGTAAAAGGCGTGACTCAGCAGGATCAAGGCCGCGAGAAACACGGAAACCAGAACACCTTTTTTGCCCCACCAAATAGCGGCAAGAATTATGGGTATGTAAAACAGATGTGTGAAAACTACTGCTGTTCCGGTGGTATGATTATAGTATGTTATGACACAGGCGGCGATGAGGAGTATAGCCATCACCAATATTTTATAGATATTTTTTGTGCCACCGATTAGTTTCCCCATTAAAAAAGATTTTACGCCGCCAAGTTTTTTATTCACGTTATCAATTGCAAGTTCCTGATATTTTTCGGTGACCTGATAGGACACGTAGTCGAACATCAGAATTGTCCGGTTCAGGCTTTCCACCGCCTGCTGCTTTTCCAGAGCCGTCACAAAAGTTCCCTGAAATTCAGCATACAACCAGAGGTGACGCCGCATTAAAATCAGCGCGTACAAGGCTTCGTGCAGGGGTATTTTCTGCTGATAAAATTCTTCGGCATATTTCCAGGAAAAGTTTTTAGCTTCATTATAGGGGATTTCCGCCAGCGACATTTGGCGGAATAGCCGGTAAAAATTAACACCCTGTTCGATTACCAGATCTTTTCTCAGAGAATGATAAGAAGGCGTACGGTTGTGTTTCATCACATCCGCTGCCCACTGTTTCGCGATGTTTTCGGCTTTGCTTTCAATAAGGTCGATAAGTTTGGTTGCGTAAGAAGATTGCATTTTTTATTCCTCCTCTCCCAGGGACAAGCTGAGAATTCCCGTCTCGATAAAATTAAATAAATTTCCTCGATTATTAATTATATTAATTTTTTGTCACCTCCGGGCTCATTAACTTCCAATATTCTTTGGTGACGACATAAATAATGTAATCAAACATCAGAATTGTCCGGCTGAGGCTTTCTACAGCTTTACGATGTTCCGCTTCTGCAATGAAGATAGTTTGGAATTCCGCGTAGAGCCAGATATGCCGGCGCATTAAAATCAGCGCGTAGACTGCTTCATGCAGAGGAACGCCTTCCGCGTGCCGTTGGCGGGTATACTTCTGGAAAACTTCTTCCGCTCGTTCGAAAGGCGTTTCATGGGAAAACATTTCTTGAAAGTACTTGTAAAATTCAGCCGCCTGGCCAATTATTTTTTCTTCAGGCGCGTTATGATAGGAGTTAGTCTTATGGTTGGACTTTACGTCTTTTGCCCACTGCCACGCGATTTTTTCCGCGTTCTTTTGAGTTAAATCTACCAACTTTGAGGCCAAAGCTTTCATCGCGGGAAGACTCCTTTGATTTATTGTATAGAGCAACGGGTATGCCAAAAAGTTTAATGGCCGTTGTTCATAAACCATGATCTCAAGCTTATTTTAAAATGTTGTTAATTTGATGGAGGTTGGCTTAATCAGCAGCGTTAAAAATTATTATCTGCTGTAATCGACTTATGATTTAAGACGCAGCCGAGTCACGAAAAATACTTCATATAAATATGCCTGTTTGCAAATCCATAGTGGTTATAAACGGGATAATCGTTTTTAAAACAGTAGTTTAAATAAGGCGACCTTTTTGTCGCGGCAAGCGACTTAAATGTCGCGCAGTATGGCTTCCCAGCGGGGATTTTTTTTCATTGCGGCTATTTTTCTTTGCAGTTGCCTTACGGTGATGCCCATGGTTTGTGCCGCGCGGTTTTTGTCCCCGTTTGTGTTGATTAAAACAAATGCCAAATGCGCTTCATCATTTTCCTTTGATGTGCATAATTGACGGGCAAAAGGCGATAACGCGGATTGACTCATTCCGAGATGCTGAGGAGAGATAAAATTCGTATCGGCGACAAGAACCGCATTTTCCACAATTTGAGCCAGTTCGCGGACATTACCTGGATAATTTTTACTGCTCAGCAGTTCCATTGCTTCCGGGGTGAAGCCCTGCACGTCTCTTTTGTATTGCGCACAGGCTTTTTTAAGAAAATGTTTTGCTAAAAGAGGAACGTCTCCGGATCTTTCCGCCAAAGGTGGAAGATGAATATGAGCTGATTTTAGTCTGTAGTATAAATCAAGCCGAAAAGTTCCTTCCTGACAGGCTTTGTTTAAATTTCTATTTGAAGCGGAAACAACGCGGACATCCACCCAAATAGGTTTGGCCGCCCCCAG
>JAFGKC010000012.1 GCA_016928765.1 Syntrophaceae bacterium | reverse complement strand
TAACGCTATGCCATCCAGAAGTCAAACAGCCGAACTATATCGCAATATTGTTGGACAACATGAACAATTTGAAGGAACAAAAGAATTCGCGCTGGAAAAAAATCCAGCCTCATTGTCAGCGCTAGTTATCATTTTTCTTTTATTTATTTACGCCATCGCCGATGGATTATTCCTTAATCCGTTGGAAATTGTTGGTTACAAGATAGAGCTTTTACCATTGTTGCTTTTGCTGTCTTTGTTAATAGCATCGGTCATTTTATTTTATAAAAAACTGATTAATTTTTCAGTACCCGCAAGAGAGACTCTCGTCCTTACTATGCTGTTTTTTTTCGTGCTGTCTATATCTGGCGTGCTTGTTGTAAAAAGAATCGACACTTCCACCGCCGTCGAGCCGATGCAGAATTATGACTACAAAGCGAACGAAAAAGATGTATTGGAACCGCTACAGGAAGGTTTGCCGAAGCTTCCCCTAAAGGCGAAAAACGAGTACTGGAAACAGTTTGAAGATGATCATATATTCCGTTTTCCTCTGCAAAAAGGCGGATTCGGTTTTTGGCAATTCGACGGCCGTGAATTGGATAAAGATATCGAAGCTTTTTACGCAAATAAAAATGAAAATAAAAACAGCGAACAGCCGGAAAGTGAACAATGAAGTTCCGCCGCCGCCGGCAGCGGGGTATCCTTTTGTCATGCCAGCATACGCATACGCAGGGTAAACATCCCGCTGGCATCCAGTTTCTGGATTTCGGCTTTCAAGACTGTGTAGTAATTACTTTTCTGTCATTCCGTGTAAGCGAAGCGCGACACGGAATCCAGTAATTTCAGTAACTTCTGGATGCCGGTTTTCACCGGCATGACGGCTTTGATAGCACTTTTTGCTATTAAGACACAGCCTCTTCGCCGGAATGACGACGCAAGCGTTGGGGTATTAAACCCGACAGAGAATAAAAATATTTATCAACAAAGCCCGCACAGGAGGAATTGAAATGACATATATGCCAACCTTTCCAACGTTTGTCATTCTGCTATTAGCTGTTATATTCCTGCTGACAAGCCTAAAAGTGTCTTCGGAATATCAGAGAATCGCCGTATTCAGACTGGGGATATATTTCGGCATAAAAGGTCCCGGGCTAATTGTGGTTATCCCCATAATTGATAAATGTCATAAATTTTCTATTGGCGATCACGGCCAGCTAATCAGCGACAACATAGGAAAATTCAAGGAAGCGGAAGTGCCTGTTGAATACAGCACAAAAATTTATGTTGGCTCACAAATAAAAGTAAGCGGCTTTGTTAACAACAAAATTCAGGTAACATTAGATGACGATCAAGGACGAAGAATCAGATGTGAAAAATGCGGCCATGAAATGAGAATATAGCCTACGCGTATTTCTAATTTTTTATTGAAAGGATTGCAATCAAATGAAACTTCTCACGACTTTCTACATACTCAATGCGACGCTGCTGTTATTACATGAAATCGAATCCGCCTATGAAAAAGAATGGGAAATACTAAAAATCCCGGGCAGGATAACTTTTTTCCTGATATTGCATATACCCATAATATTGTTAATATTTTACGGTTTATTAGAAATCGAAAAACAATCTACAATCGGTTTGTGGCTGGGCGTGATCACGGGAATCGGCGGAATGATTCCTTTCTTCGTTCACAAGATATTGGTGAAACGTAAAGAGAACTTCAATTTGCCGATATCCAGTATCATTATATACTCGAACATCATAACAGGAATTGTAACTATTATCCTATCGGCGCGCTTAATCGCCTGACGGCATTTATATACGTAAGCGTCCAACACAATTTTATACACATAAAATATTATAATGAAGCAAACACACGAAAATAAAGTAGAAAAGTTTTATTCTCGTGGTTCAGACACCAGAGGCTTTCAAGATGGCGGTTTTTTATCATTCGGATATTGGACTGAAGAAACAATTGATTATCATCAAGCCGCTGAAACATTAATTAACCGCCTGCTCAAATCTGAAAAACCACTTAACCAGGGAATAATTTTAAATGCCGCCTGCGGCTATGGAGCTGAAACTATAAAGATTTACGAGAAGATTCGTCCGGATAAAATTATCGCGATTGATATTACAGCTTCACATATTGAATTTGCCCAGCGTAAAATTAATTCTTTAAACTTATCAGACCGGATTCATTTTGAAAAAATGGACGCTTGCAATATAAATTTCCCGCCCGATAGTTTTGTTTACGTAATTGCTGTTGAAGGACCAGCGCATTTTAATACAAGAGAAGCTTTTTTACGTCAGGCCTATAAAGCTCTTAAACCCAGTGGAATATTATTATTTTCAGACATCGTTACTGATAATCTTAAAACAAAAAAAAGTTTATGCAACACGATAATCGCCAATCTCTGCGCTTGGCGTTGGCATATGCCAAAAGCGAACTGGATGACAGCAGAAGAAATAAAAACATTATTAAAAGAAATTGGTTTTGCAATTAATAGTATGGAAAATGTTGGAGCTAATGTTTATCCCGGATTTTCCCGTTTTAATTTAAAACGGGAATCAATAAAAAATGCCATTGAAACCCGGGGTCTTAGAATAGGCTTGCTGCTTACGTTTATCTCTTGGTTGCTGGGATATGTGTACGGAAGAAAAATAATAGATTATGTATTAATTAAAGCGACCAAGCCAAGTTGATATTTTTCATACTAGCTAACAACGTGTAACGAGTATCAGCGTCCTGATTATTTCACCTGTATTTATGAATAACTTAATCATCACTCAAGCCAAAAAAGAAGATTTGCCCGCTATCCTTGACGTCCAAAAGAAAGCTTTTCTGCAAGTGGCCAGGATATTTCACTTAAAAACGATGCCGCAGATAGAGCAGACGCTGGAGAGCATTACGGATGAATTTGATAAATGGATTTTTTTAAATGCTTCATTAATCGATTTACAATCAAATAAAAGCGCTGTAATCAATGAACAAGCGCCTCACTATAAATTACAATCATCAAGAGAACTGGATTCCCGCTTTCGCGGGAATGACACTCGGCGCATGCCAAGCGAGAATGACACTTGTGCAAAAATAGTCGGCTCCGTGCGCGCTTACAGCAAGGATGGAACCTGCTACATCCACAGGCTGGTCGTCCTGCCCGAACATCAAAATAAAGGCATCGGCAAGGCATTGATGGCCGAAGTCGAAAAGCGCTTCCGTAGTCAAGTGACGCGCTACGAACTATTCACCGGCTCGCGCGATCTCCGCAACCTTTATTTTTATCCTAAGTTGGGCTACAAAATTTTCAAAACTCAAAAACACAACGATGAAATATCTTTTGTATATCTGCAAAAAAGCGTGTAAAATCAGCTTCAAATGGAAAACAAACATGCTATTCAACAATTAATGTTTGTGCCGCACATGTATGTGCCCTCGTAAACATTTGTTTTCCATAAAGAAAGATAACAATGTCTCCAGAATTATTTGTAATTATTTATGATTTGATACTTTTTACCGCTTTTGCCGTGGTCACGTGGATTGTTGTAGTCAGCTGGCGTTGGCGCACCGCTCCCGGTTCCAAAGCACTGATGATCATGATGATCGGCATGGGTTTTTGGACATTATGTTACGCACTTCATCTTTCCACCGTTAGCCGCCCCGAACCTTATTTCTGGTCAAAGCTCATGTTTTTGGGCGTGGTCATGATACCCGCGGGATTTCTGGTATGGGCTTCACGCTACACCAAATACGACGGCTGGATCAATAAATTAACCCTAAGCCTGCTTTTTATCGAACCTGTTTTATTCAACATTATTGTCTGGACAGACCCCTGGCACAAATTGTTTTCCGGCAATTTCCTCACAACCGGAATTTTAGGCATAGCCTTCTGGCTGCACAGCTTTTACTCCTATACATTACTGGCCATCGGCGGCGTGATGCTTTTTTTAAACTGGCTGCATATTAATCGCATACACCAGAAACAAGCGCTGCTGGTTTTGCTGGGATTGCCTATTGCCTGCACCGCCAATCTTATTACCATTTTCCGTATTACTCCTTTTAGGGAACTTGATTTCTCGCCGCTTGGGTTTATCGCCGCGGGGATGATTTTTACTTACGCGCAGCTGCGCCATAATCTTTTCGACCTGGTTCCCGTCGCCCGCAACAAGGTATTTGAGGGTATGCGCGCTGGAGCCATAGTCTTGGATAATCAGGAACGGATTATGGACATTAACAAGGCGGGCGAAGAAATGTTGGAAACAACCATTAATGACGCGCTGGGCAAAGAAGTTCTCTCCATATTGCCTGCCTGGCAGGAAGCCGTCTCCCGCGCAGCCGCAAATAAAGATGCGCGCGTGGAATTTGTATCCAAAGATCCGGAAAAAAGAAATATTGAGCTTTCCGCAAACATTCTCTACGACAACAAAAATCAACCTTATGGAAAAATCATAATACTGCGCGACATTACAAAGATGAAGCAGACGGAAATCACTTTGAGAAGAACCAACGAAAATCTCACGCAGAAAATCGCGGAAATTGAAACCCTGCAAGTAAAATTGAAGGAAGAAGCGATACGCGACCCGCTGACCGGTCTTTACAACAGAAGATTTTTACAAGAAACGCTGAACCGTGAAATCGCGCACGCGGATCGCGCTCGTGTGCCGCTCGGCTTGGCGATGATTGATCTGGATCATTTTAAAAATATTAATGATACTTACGGACACGCGCTGGGTGATCTTTTTCTAACCAGTCTGGCCAGTTTGCTTGAGAAAAAAACGCGCAGCACCGACGTTTGCTGCCGTTACGGAGGCGAGGAATTTGTTATTGTCATGCCCACTGCTTCCCTTGAAGAGGCGGCGCAACGCGTTGACCAATTACGTATAGAATTCGGAAATATCAAAATAGAAACAGGAAAAAAAGAAGTCAGCGTTACATTGTCCGCGGGAGTGGCCTGCTATCCCCTGCACGGTGATAACGATAAAAGCCTGATTGACGCCGCCGACCGCGCTCTTTACACGGCCAAAGCTAAAGGACGCAACCGCGTTGTTGTGGCTAAATAATATTAATCGACTAAAGGAGCAAACAATGCCCCACGTTATTGTAAAACTCTATCCGGGAAGATCAGAAGAGCAAAAAAAAGAACTCGCGGAAAAAATCGCCGAGGATGTTGTCGCTATCGCGAAATGCGAAGAAAAAACAGTTTCCGTCGCTTTTGAAGAAATCCTGCCGGAAGATTGGCCGCAAAAAGTTTATAAGCCGGATATCCTTGATAAAAACGATAATCTGTACAAGAAACCTGGATATAATCCTTTTAAATAAACTTTTTTTGACGGAGCAAAAATGAAATATTCTGAAATTTTATTAACTATAGATGCGGGTATCGCGACAATTACTCTTAACCGGCCACAGGTGATGAACAGCTGGACACAGCAGATGGCGCGCGAAATGGGCGCGGCGCTTCTTTCATTGGATAGAGACGATTCCGTGCGCGCTATTGTGATAACCGGAGCCGGAAAAGCGTTTTGCGCGGGCGCTGATTTAAGCGGCGATGTCGCTTTCAAAATTGGTGAGGCGGAAGATGAAGAAACAAGGCGCGCTTCTCTGGCCTTTCCCGCTGTGATGCCCTGGCAGATCAGAAAACCGGTAATCGCGGCGATTAACGGGCACGCCATCGGCGTGGGAATTACCTTTGCCATGAACTGCGATATACGTTTTGTCTCCAAAGACGCGAAGATTCAATTCGCGTTTGTGCGCCGCGGAATAACGCCGGAGCTTTCTTCTCATGTTATTGTTCCCAGAGTGGCCGGATTTTCACGCGCGGCGGATTTAATGCTTACCGGCAGAATGATTAACGGAGATGAACTTGCCGAAATGGGGCTGGCATCAAAAGCTCTTCCCGCGAATGATGTTTTGCCCGCGGCGCTGGCGCTCGCCCGTGAGTTCCATAAAGCCGCGCCCGTATCCGTGGCCATATCCAAAAGGCTTTTGTGGGATTCTCTTACATCTTCAGTTTCCGAAGTTGACGCGAAGGAATTTAAAATATTCGAATGGGTATGCACCAAACCCGACGCGCAGGAAGGAATTGATTCTTTTCTGCAAAAACGTGATCCAAAATGGAAAATGTCGGTTACGCGTGATTTTCCGGATTTATCTTAGATGAGATATCACTACTTTATCTGCGGGCCAGTCCACGGCCTGGTATTATCTAAAAGATAATCATCACTGTTCTCAATCATGCATTCTGGGCAAAGATGAACCATCATCTGGCTTTCTATATGCCGAACAATCAGTAACCTCTCCGCTTTCTGGCTACAGCAAAAACATTTTTCAGGTACGTCTTTTTTATGAAAACGATAGCTGTCTTCATCGTAATATTTCATAAAAATTACCTAAAAAGTTTTTAATTATAAGCAAAATCAGCAATTTTTTAAATATGTTATAAATTTTATTTTTGATTTTACTTTTTTGTTTTTACAACGGCGGGGAATGTAAGCAAACATGTTGTTCCCTCTTTTTCTTTGGACAATATTTCTATCCTGCCATTGTGAGATTCCATTATCTTTTTGCAAAATGCCAACCCCAGGCCTGAACCTCTTTCTCTCTCTTCTTTTCCTTTAACCCTGAAAAAAGGCTCACAAACAAAAGGCAGCTTATCTTGCGGAATACCACAGCCGCTATCCGCTACTTTCACTATCGTGTAATAATCGTCGGTTTTCATGCTGATGTCGATTGTGCCGCCCTCCGGCGTGTATTTTGTGGCGTTGCCGATCAAATTGGTAAAAACACGGATAAGGCTTTCTTCATCACCC
>JAFGKC010000129.1 GCA_016928765.1 Syntrophaceae bacterium | reverse complement strand
TATATTTCCCGACATATAAAAATCTTTTTATTTAATTTTTTGACGCGAGCTTTTCTTCAATATATTCTGATATTAAGCGTATTGTTTTCAGCTTGGGGTAATCATCTTCATCAATCGTTATTTTGTATTCGTCTTGTAAAACCAGGGCGATGGTTGCCAGATCCATGCTATCAATGCCTAATTCATCCACCAAATCCATATCCGGATTGAACGTGTCCGCGGTAACATCTTCCAGTTTTAACTCATCAATAATGACCTCGGCCACGTGCCAGGTAATGCCTTTTGTATCGCGATTTTCCGGCATCTTCTCCTCCTCTCCTTACTTTGCTCAATTATCTTTATTTACTTTTTTACCAATTATTAATCCACTGCACGCAATATTTTCCTTATTAGTAACTTTAAAGGAAAATAAAATTTCGCCACCCGTATCTTCCCGCAAAACAGTAATTTTCAGTTCTTCACCCGGCCTTACTGGCTGAACGAATCTGATTCTTCTGAGCTCGTCAAGCACGAAGCGCTCATTTTTTTTTTGAATATCTTTGAGGATGGCCTGCCGCACTGTATGAACAATGGCTATTCCCGGAAGAATCGGCTCTCCGGGAAAGTGTCCATCAAACCAGGGCGAATCCGCGGGAGCGAAACATGATACCTCAATTTCGTTTTCTCTGCCGCTATAAATCTCCCCCAATAAATTCCATTGGCCTTCCAAAAATCCTACCTCTTTTTCATGTTTGTAAACTGCTCATGTATTAGAATTTTACTACATATCATTTATTATTATCATAATCAAAATTTTTTGGCTGATAATTATTAAAACCTCCGTTGACAGATTTACGTGTTGCTAACTCCCCATTATTTCTCTGTTTATCAAAATCGAGAGGGGCACAACCGTAAGGCCGCGGGCACTGATTCCGGCAATTACTTTTTCCGCTTCTGACAAAAATATCTCGTCATTATGCGTATTTCCGGTGGGAACATCATGCAGCAAAATTATGTCATCAGGCTTAATATTATTGAGTATTTTCCGGCTGATGCTTTTCACAAAAAAATTCCCCGCGTCACCGGCGCGGCGGTTAAACGTAACACAGACCATGTCTAATTCAACCAGTATCTTGCCGAGCCCCGGATTAATTATGCCCACTGGCGGCCGAAAAGCCGATGTCTTCACACCCATATCCTTTAATATTTCTTTTGCCTGAGTTACTTCCCTTTTAATTGCGCTGTAGCCTTTAAGCATCAAAAAAGGGCTGTGGCTGTAAGAATGATTGCCGATAGAATGTCCGCGGGCGAAAATTTCTCTGATAATTTCGGGATAACGCTTAGCGTTAACGCCGGAAACAAAAAAAGTCGCCTTAACATTGTATTTATCAAGCAGATTGAGAATATTATTTGTTGTCGGCTTAGAAGGCCCATCGTCAAAAGTAAGCGCGACATAATTTTTGCCGCTGTTACCACGGCTGATTACGGGGAACAAAAAATTTGTCTGCGGAAAAAAACAGCCCAGTACGCACAAAATTATATACAGAAAGGCGATAAGCGCCGCTGCTAACGGGCTGATAAAAAGAATCGTTGTCGCGAGAACAAGAAAAATAATTCCTGATATCTCCGCGTGGCTCAACTTCTTTCGGCTTTTAATTACTGAATGAGATGTTCCCATAATGGTCCCGTGAATCCTCGTTCATAGAGCTTAGGCAAAACACGAGTTGCCTTGCTTTCACCGGCCCCGATTAGCCAGTTAAAGCGGCCGTTGGCGTGCTCTTCCACCTTCTTCATTATCTCGACGTCAGATATGTGCGGCGAACGATAAAATACAGGATATAAAAGATTCTGCGATACTTTTATTTGACCTTCTTTCAGAGCGACATTATAAAGAGCAGTATGCGGATAAATTCTAATGCCGCAAAAAAAGAAAAAAACCGCGTTTTCTAGCTTGTCCGCGCCATTGAGCGTTTCCTGAAGGGTTTGATTATTTTCACCGGGGCCACCCAATAAAAAATAATGCGCGATAAAAAGTCCGGCGTTTAATGCCTGCTCATGCGCGCCATAAACTTCCCGCGACAAAAAGGGTTTCTGCAAATTCGCGAGTATCGTGTCCGAGAGTGATTCCGTGCCGAATTCCACATGCGTCAGCCCGGCATCGGAAAGCTTTTTATAATAATCCGCGGGAGCTTCGGTGGGAGCGAAAAATCCGCCCCAGGGAATGGAAAGCCCCGCGTCGATAAATGCCTGCGCGATTTGAGCGCTGTGTTCAAAGCTGGCGTTAAAAGCGGAATCGGTAATAAAAATATATTTGGCGCCCGCATCCTGTAGCGCGCGGGCGCGCCGCGCGATTTCTTTGGACGGAAAAAAACGCATTTTTGCGCCCTCTATGTGCGGGTATGTACAGTAACTGCAACGAAAAGGGCAGCCTCTTTTGGTTTGCAGATTAAGCATGCCTCCATAGGACAAATAAAACTTTGCATGCGAGCTTTCCGGATCAAATCTCCTTTGAACCGCGCTATCCCAAGGCCGGTACTCAATTTCGGCGGTTTCTTTAGTAACGACGCCCGGTATTGATTTTACGTCTTGCTTGTTTTTCAGCGCGTTGAGAAGCAGAGGTAACCTTTCGCCTTCTCCGGCAATGCCGTAATCAGCGTCAATGGCTTTTAAAAATTCCAGCGGAAAAACAGTGAAGCCGCTCCCTCCCAAAATCAGCAGAGCCTTTGAATTTTCCCTGACTAGTTTAGCCAGGTTTTGATAATCCGCAAGATAGTCTCGGCAGTTTATTGTATCGGTGTTATCGATGTTTCTTATGGAAATACCCACAATGTTCGGAGAGAATTCTCTGACCAATGCCGCCAGATTACTTAAGTCTTCAAACTCGTTTAAATCCACAATTTTTGTTTGATAACTGGAATCTAGGGAGCCGGCGACATAATCCAGCCCCAGCGGATACACGGGATACGGCATTTTCAAAGTGTTTGCCGAAATCAGCAATACTTTC
>JAFGKC010000128.1 GCA_016928765.1 Syntrophaceae bacterium | reverse complement strand
GTCCTTTCAAATTTTTTCTTTGCCATTTCACTTACCTCCTTAACTTTGAATGGTTGGTTCTTTTTGTCGTTTGAGTATTATTTCCTATTATTAAAATTTATAATGAGCAAAAGCTTTATTTGCTTCAGCCATTTTATGCACTGCTTCTCTTTTCTTAATAGCTCCACCCCGGTTATTAGCGGCATCAATCAATTCTCCCGCCAGCTTCTCCCGCATGGTCTTTTCCGTTCTCTCCTGCGCGTTGGCAATAAGCCAACGAATGGCCAGCGCCGTGCGCCTTGACGGCAAAACTTCCGTCGGCACCTGATATGTGGAACCGCCCACGCGACGGGATTTTACTTCAATCAACGGCTTGACATTGTTTACCGCCTTTTCAAAATATTCCACAGGCTGTTCCTTAACCTTCTTTTCGATAATATCAAAAGCTCCGTAAAGAATGCTTTCGGCGACACTTTTCTTGCCGCGTTTTAAAAGCGAATTAATAAATTTTGCCACCAGTTTGTTGCTGAACTTTGGATCAGGCAAAATATCTCTTTTTTCAATTTCCCGTCTTCTTGGCATTTAACTATCCTTTAAAGCTTAACTTGGCTTTTTAGCCCCGTATTTAGACCTGCCCTGTTTCCTATCCTGTACTCCGACCGCGTCAAGTGTTCCTCTTACTATATGATAACGAACACCCGGTAAATCCTTAACTCTTCCTCCGCGTACCAATACAACGGAATGCTCCTGGAGGTTATGACCGATACCCGGAATATATGAAGAAACTTCATAACCGGTAGTCAATCGAACTCTGGCCACTTTACGCAGAGCAGAATTAGGTTTTTTAGGCGTTGTCGTATATACCCTGACGCAAACACCACGACGCTGTGGACAACTGGCCAAGGCCGGGGTATTTGTCTTTTTCTGTATCTTAGTTCTACCTTTTCGAACTAATTGACTAATTGTCGGCATTCATCCTCCAAAACACAAAAATAATCAAAAACATTTTACAGCAGCAAATCCCGTTTTGCTATCAACTAACCCTTCACATGTCAAGCATTTTCTTAATTTTTATTGCGCAGCACTTTCCCCATTGTTCTCTTCGTCAAGCACTTTAATTCCAAGTTTTCTATACATCACCAACCCTGTGCCTGCGGTGATCAGTCTGCCCATGATCACGTTTTCTTTTAGACCCCTTAGATAATCTGTTTTTCCCGAAAGTGACGCTTCGGTCAAAACCCTGGTCGTTTCCTGGAAAGACGCCGCGGAAATAAAACTCTGCGTGGAGAGCGACGCCTTTGTAATGCCTAAAAGAAGTGGTTCACCTGTTGCCGGTTGTCCGCCCTGCGCCATAATCTTATCGTTTTCTTCCTGGAAGCGGTAACGTTCAACCTGTTCGTCAGCAATAAACGGCGTGTCACCCGGTTCGGTAATGCGCACCCGTCTTAACATCTGACGGACAATAACTTCCATATGTTTATCGTTTATTTTAACGCCCTGCAAACGGTAAACTTCCTGTACTTCATCAACCAGATACCTGGCCAGTTCTTTTTCCCCTTTGATCGCTAAAAGATCGTGCGGATTATTAACGCCGTCCATCAAAGCGTCACCGGGCACAACTGAGTCACCCTCCTGAACACTTATATGTTTGCCTTTAGCAATCAGGTACTCTTTTTCTTCTCCGACTTCAGGTGTGACAATAATTTTACGTTTACCCTTGGCGTCTTTACCATAAGAAACAACCCCTTCGATTTCGCTGATAACCGCAAAATCTTTGGGTTTTCGCGCCTCAAACAATTCCGCGACACGCGGCAAACCGCCTGTAATATCTTTTGTTTTCGTCGTTTCTCTGGGAATCTTGGCAATAATATCGCCCGCTCGTACTTCATCCCCTTCCGAAGCTACAATATTAACGCCAACAGATAACAAATAACGGGCAACGGAATTTGTCCCGGGGATTTTTACCGTTTTTCCTTTTTCGTCTTTAATCGAAACTCGCGGTCTCAAATCTCCACCCCTGAACTCTATAATAACCTTTCGGGATAAGCCGGTAACTTCATCCACTTGCTCCTGCATTGTCTTGCCTTCAATAATGTCGCCATATTTAATAGTTCCATCAACTTCCGCCAGGATGGGAATAGAGAACGGATCCCATTCCGCGATCAGCTCCCCTCTTTTAACGGAACTGCTGTCTTTTACTTTTAAATGCGCGCCGTAAGGAACAGTGTACTTGCCGCGGCTTCTTTTTTGTTCATCCAAAACGTGCACTTCTCCATGGCGATTCATTACCACGTAATCATTTTCTCTTGTTTTCACCGTGTTCAAATTAACGAACTTAATAATACCGTCATGTCGCGCTTCCAGTGTTGAATGTTCATCAAACTTAGCCGTTCCTCCGATATGGAATGTTCTCATTGTCAACTGAGTGCCCGGCTCACCTATTGATTGAGCCGCCATAATTCCTACAGATTCTCCGATATTGACCAAATGGCCATGCGCGAGATCACGTCCGTAACACATCGCACAAACGCCATGCTTGGAGCGACACGTCAATACAGAACGGATATTAACTCTTTCAATACCGGCGCGGTCAATTTTTTCCGCCAGCGCTTCATCAATAGATTCATTAGCCTTAACAATGACTTCACCGGTAAACGGATCTTTGATTTCCTGCAGAGCGACTCTTCCCAAGACTCTTTCTCCGGCGGTTTCGATGATCTCACCGCCTTCCATCAGAGCTGAAACATAAATTCCATCAACTGTTTCGCAATCCTGTTCGGTGATGATAGAATCCTGCGCAACATCCACCAAACGCCTTGTAAGATAACCGGAATTTGCCGTTTTTAGCGCTGTGTCGGCCAAACCTTTGCGCGCGCCATGCGTGGATATAAAGTACTGCAGCACGCTCAATCCTTCGCGGAAATTCGCCGTAATCGGGGTCTCAATGATTTCACCGGAAGGCTTAGCCATCAGTCCACGCATACCGGCCAGCTGTCTTAACTGCTGTCCGGAGCCGCGGGCACCAGAATCAGCCATCATATATATCGGGTTAAAGCTTTCGATTTTCCGCTTTTTACCGTCAGCCAATACTACATCTTCCATACTAATACCGCTGAGCATTTCCGAAGCGATTTTTTCCGTCGACTGCGCCCAAATATCAATAACCTTATTATAGCGTTCACCGTCGGTAATCAAACCGTCCATATACTGTTTCTGAATTTTCAGAACATCTTTATCCGCCTGGGTAACAATATTCTTTTTGTTTTCCGGAATAATCATATTGCCTACGGCAAAAGACAGACCGGAAATAGTGGCATATTTGAAGCCTAAATCTTTAAGTCGGTCAGCCAACAAAACAGTCGTCTTATCACCGCACAAACGGTAGCAATGGTCTATCAAATTAGCCATTTCTTTTTTGTTCATCAATTTATTGATCGCGTCAAAAGAAATTTCCTGCGGAACTATTTCATAAAGAATTATTCTGCCCACCGTTGTTTCTTTTAACTGGCCGTCGACACGAACTTTGATTCGCGCGTGAAGAGCTATGATTCCCGAGTCAAAAGCGCAGCGCACTTCTTCCGGTGAGGAAAAAATCATCCCCTCGCCTTTCACGCCGGTTTTAGCGCGCGTAAGGAAATAAATTCCCAAAACGATGTCCTGGCTGGGAACGATAACCGGTTTACCGCTGGCCGGAGAAAGAATATTGTTTGTGGACATCATTAAAACCCGGGCTTCAGTTTGCGCTTCAATAGAAAGCGGAACATGCACCGCCATCTGGTCACCGTCGAAGTCCGCGTTAAATGCCGTACAAACCAAAGGATGCAGCCTTATCGCTTTTCCTTCGATTAACACAGGCTCGAAGGCCTGCATGCCCAGGCGGTGCAGCGTCGGGGCGCGGTTTAAGATAACCGGATATTCACGCACAACTTCATCAAGCGCGTCCCATACTTCTGATTTCTCCTGCTCCACCATTTTTTTCGCGCTCTTGACTGTGGTTACGTAACCTTTTTCCAGCAAGCGGTTGTAAACAAACGGCTTAAAGAGTTCGAGCGCCATTTTTTTCGGCAAACCGCACTGATGCAGCCTTAAATCCGGCCCGACGGTAATAACCGAACGACCGGAATAATCAACTCTCTTGCCAAGAAGGTTCTGACGGAAACGTCCCTGTTTTCCCTTGAGCATATCCGATAACGAACGCAGAGGTCTTTTGTTTGTTCCGGTAATTGCGCGTCCGCGACGGCCATTATCAAAAAGAACGTCTACCGCTTCCTGCAGCATACGCTTTTCATTGCGGATAATAATTTCCGGCGCGTTTAATTCCTGAAGGCGTTTTAATCTGTTATTCCTGTTAATCACGCGTCGGTACAAATCATTCAGGTCGGATGTGGCGAAACGTCCTCCATCAAGCGGAACCAATGGTCTTAAATCCGGCGGAATGACGGGAAGAATTGTCAAAATCATCCATTCCGGTTTATTGCCTGATTTGCGCAGCGCTTCCACTACTTTCAATCTTTTTACTAATTTCTTCTTCTTCGTATCCGATACAGTGGTTGCCAATTCCGAGCGCAGCTCGTCATACAGCTCTTCCAGATTTATTTCTTGCAGAAGCTGTCTTATGGCCTCGGCGCCGATGCCCGCAACAAAGCCGGAATCGCCGTAGCTTTCACGGGCTTCCAAGTATTCCTCATCGGAAAGAAGTTCTTTTTGCTTCAGCGGCGTGTCTTTGGGATCAAGAACAATCCATGATTCGAAATAGAGAACTTTCTCCAGTTCCTTGAGGGTCAGATCCATAACATTGCCGATGCGGCTGGGGAGACTCTTCAAAAACCAGATGTGCGCCACGGGTGTCGCCAGTGTAATGTGCCCCATTCTTTCGCGGCGTACCTTTGATTGAATGACTTCAACACCGCATTTTTCACAAACGACTCCGCGATGTTTCATGCGTTTGTAACGACCGCAAAGGCACTCATAATCTTTAACCGGCCCGAATATCTTGGCGCAGAAAAGTCCATCCCTTTCCGGTTTGAACGTCCGGTAATTTATTGTCTCCGGTTTCTTGACCTCGCCATGCGACCAAGAAAGAATTTTTTCCGGTGACGCGATTGATATTTTCATCGCGCTGAATCTTATGGGATTTTTCGGTTTTTCAAAATAACTAAAAACGTCTTCCACGGATTTGCCCCCGTATTTTTAAACTAATTAAATTATATATTATAAAGGTTACGCCTGTTCTACGACGTCATCCTTTTCTTCAACTAACTCAACATCCAAATTGAGACTCTGCAGTTCTTTAACCAGAACATTAAACGATTCAGGCAATCCCGGTTCGAATGTGTGTTCGCCCTTTACTATAGATTCGTAAATTCTTGTTCTCCCGGCAACATCATCCGACTTGACGGTCAAAAACTCCTGCAATGTGTAAGCGGCACCATATGCTTCCATCGCCCAGACTTCCATTTCACCGAGTCGCTGACCGCCGAACTGCGCTTTACCGCCAAGCGGCTGCTGGGTAACCAGAGAATAAGGACCTATGGAACGCGCGTGTATTTTATTATCCACCAGGTGATGGAGCTTCATCATGTAGATACTGCCGACTGTCACTTCCTGCTCAAAAGGCTCACCGGTTCTGCCGTCAAAAAGAATTGATTGGCCTTTTTCAGGTAAATTTGCTTTTTCCAGCATCTCCCTGATCTGGCCTTCGGGGCAGCCGTCAAACACGGGAGTGGCCACAAGCAACCCTTTCTTTAGCTTTCCAACAAAACTCTTTATCTCGTCAACGGAAGCTTCTTCAATGAACTTGTCAAAGTCAGGCGATGAGTACGTTTTTTTCAACTCGCTCTTAACATCGTTCAGATTAAAGTTCTTTTCTAAAAGTTCGTTTATATTTTCTCCAATTGTTTTAGAAGCCCACCCTAAATGTGTTTCTAGAATCTGCCCGACATTCATACGCGAAGGTACGCCCAGCGGATTTAAAACAATGTCCACCGTTGAGCCATCGGCAAAGTAAGGCATATCCTCTTCAGGCAGAATTCTCGACAAAACGCCTTTATTGCCGTGACGGCCCGCCATTTTGTCGCCAACAGAAAGCTTCCTTTTGATAGCTATATAAATTTTCACCATCTTGATTACGCCTGGTGGGAGTTCATCGCTCGCCTGCACTTTTTCCAGTTTCTGCTCAAAATGGGCGCGGATAAAATCAATTTTTCTTTCCATTGAAGAAAGAAGGTTGGCTAATTTATCTTCGGCCTTGTCGCTGTCGGCAAGGGTAATGTCTTTCAGGCAATAATATGGCAGCTCCGAAAATATTTCCTTGGTAATTTTTTCACCCTTTTTTACCAGTGTTTTCTTTTTACTATCGGTGATCTTGCCGGCCAGGGTTTTGCCGATAACTATCTTAGCGATGTCTTTTTTCATCGTCTCGGTAAGAATACGAATTTCATCATCGCGATCTTTGGTTAACTGAGCGATGGCGTCTTCTTCTATTTCCTGAGAACGAAGGTCTTTGTCCGTGCCTTTGCGCGTGAAGATTTTCGCGTCAATTATTGTGCCTTCCACTCCGGGCGGCACGCGCAGGGACGTATCGCGAACATCGCTTGCTTTTTCACCGAATATCGCCCGCAGCAATTTTTCTTCAGCGGAAAGCTGTGTTTCACCTTTGGGCGTGATTTTACCAATCAGAATGTCGCCGGGTTTCACCGAAACACCAATGCGGATTATGCCGCTTTCATCAAGATTACGCAGCGCTTCTTCTCCGACATTTGGGATGTCACGGGTTATTTCCTCTCTGCCGAGCTTGGTATCGCGCGCCATCGTTTCAAATTCTTCGATATGAATCGATGTGTAAACATCCTCTTTGACCACGCGCTCGCTGACCAGAATTGAGTCTTCGTAATTGTAACCGCCCCAGGACATGAACGCCACCATGACATTTCTGCCCAATGCCAGTTCGCCTTCGTCGGTTGCCGGGCCATCAGCCAGAATATCTCTTTTTTCAACATGCTGACCGACACTCACCACCGGTTTTTGATTAAAGCATGTGTCCTGATTGGAGCGCAGGTATTTAGCCAAGGAATAAATATCAACGCCGCTGTCGATACCGTCTTCTTCGGGATGATCGGCAAGAACAACAATACGCGAAGCGTCAATGCTTTTTACCACACCCGCTCTTTTAGCAGCCAAAACAGCGCCGGAATCACGGGCGACAACCGCTTCCATGCCCGTGCCAACAATTGGCGTTTCCGGGCACATCAGAGGCACGGCCTGACGCTGCATGTTGGAACCCATGAGCGCGCGGTTGGCGTCGTCATGTTCTAGAAACGGAATTAATGCCGCCGCCACGCTGACAAGCTGGTTAGGCGAAACATCCATCATTTTAATATCTTCCGGCACGACGGAAACAAAATCGCCGCCTTTTCTGACGGAAATCAACTCTTCAGAAAATTTACCGTATCTATCCAAAGGACGGTCAGCCGGCGCGATAATCTGGTTTTCTTCTTCGATTGCCGTTACGTAGCGAATTTTATCTGAAACCTTTCCGTTATCCACCACTTTATAGGGGGTTTCAATAAACCCGAATTCATTAACCCGGGCATAAGTGCTTAAAGAAACGATCAGGCCGATATTCGGGCCTTCCGGTGTTTCTATCGGACAGATACGACCGTAATGAGTTGGATGAACGTCGCGCACTTCAAATCCTGCTCTTTCCCTGGTTAAACCTCCGGGACCAAGAGCGGACAGACGTCTTTTGTGCGTAATTTCCGAAAGCGGATTCGTCTGATCCATAAACTGCGAAAGCTGGCTGGATCCGAAAAATTCATTGACCACGGCAGAAACTGGTTTGGCGTTAATCAGATCATGCGGCATCATGGTTTCGATATCCTGCAGGCTCATTTTTTCCTTTATTGCCCGCTCCATACGCACCAGACCGATGCGGTACTGATTTTCGATAAGCTCGCCCACAGAACGCACGCGGCGGTTACCCAGGTGATCGATATCGTCAACACTGCATTCGGCAACGCCATTTTTCAGATTAATAAGATACTTGACCGCGGCCAGAATATCTTCATTGCGTAAAACTGTCGTGGAAGTGGGAACATTCAGATGCAGTTTGTAATTCATCTTGGCGCGACCGACATCGGACAAATCATAAGTTTCCGGTTCAAAAAACAGACTATGGAAAAACTTAGTCGCGGTTTCCGGCGTTGGAGGATTGCTGGGGCGAAGTCGCCTGTATATTTCCAGTATCGCGTCTTCCGCCGTGTCGATTTTATCCATCAGCAATGTGTCGCGGATGGCGGCGTTGTCCAAATCCTCATCTATATAAATGAAGCTCAGCTCATTAATGCCCTTCTCTTTTGCTATTTCCAGACCGTTAGCCGGCAATTCCTCATTGCAGCGGAAAATCACTTCCCCCGTGTTCGGATCTTTAACATCGGAAGAAAGAATTTTCCCGGCGAGATCCGCTTCTTTAATAGCAACGCGTTTAACTCCCGCGTCCAACACTCTTTTCAAAATAGGTTTGGTCAGTTTACGCCCTTTTTTAACAATCACTTCACCGCTTTTGGGATCTTTTATATCTTCGGGCGCTTTCTGGCCGGTCAGCGATTCATCAGCGGTAAAGTAAAGTTTATCGCCTTCGATAACCAGCTTTTCAATATTATAAAAATAATTAAGTATGAACTCCGTGGAGTTATTCATTGCTTTGAGCAAGATTGTCACCGGCATTTTGCGGCGCCGGTCAATGCGGACATAAAGAATGTCTTTGGAATCGAATTCCAAATCCAGCCAGGAACCACGGATAGGAATGACACGCGCTGAATAAATCAGCTTGCCGCTGGCTACTGTTTTTCCTTTATCATGGTCAAAGAAAATGCCGGGAGAACGGTGCAGCTGACTGACAATTACCCGCTCTGTACCGTTAACGATAAAAGTCCCGTTTTCCGTCATCAGCGGAATTTCACCAAAATAGATTTCCTGTTCCTTAATGTCGCGTATCGGCTTTGTCTCCAGAGATTCTTTGGAATTATTATTTTTAGGCTCCGCGAGTCTGTCCGTATCAAAGACAACAAGCCGCACCACAATTTTCAGTGGCGCGGCATAGGTCATGCCTTTTTGAATACATTCTTTGATATCGTAGCGGACGTCGCCGATTTTATAGCTGACAAATTCCAGCGAACATTTTCCGCTGAAATCGGAAATGGGAAAAACGCTTTTGAAAGCACTTTGCAAACCGAAATTGCCCCGCTGGCCCGCAGCCACATCCTTCTGGAGAAATTTTTCATAAGAAACTGTCTGGATCTCAATTAAGTTGGGACTATCCAGTACTTTCTTTACTCGGCCGAAATTTTTTCTAAACTTGCCCATAGCATCCTTAAAATTTAAATATTTTTAAGATTAATTTATTTAACTT
>JAFGKC010000127.1 GCA_016928765.1 Syntrophaceae bacterium | reverse complement strand
GATCGGAAATTACAGCAACGCTTTTTTTCTGGTTCATTCGGAAAGTGTCGAAAACCCTTACGTTGAACCAAGACCATTCCGGGTCAATGCCGGCGCTGTTCACGCCTACATATTAATGCCAAATGGCAAGACAAAATATCTGGATGAACTCAAAACAGGCGATGATGTTCTTATCACAAACCAAAAAGGAGAAACTTTTGCTTCCACCGTCGGCAGATTAAAAATTGAGAAAAGGCCGATGCTTAATATTATTGCCGATGCCGGGAACAAAGAAGTATCTCTTATTCTTCAAAACGCTGAAACTATTCGTCTGACCAAACCTTCCGGAGAGCCTATATCGGTTGTCAAGCTGGCCAAAGGCGATAAGGTTTTAGGTTATACCGAAGAGGGCGGTAGGCATTTCGGGTTCAAAATTTCAGAAACCATCAGCGAAAAGTAGCGTTTTAAAAACCAGGTTTTCGCGCGAACGCGGTAAACTTCATTAGTGAGCTAAATTATCTCAGGAACCCCTGGATAATTATATTGACTGCTTCTTCGTAGGTTTTACCCATACTCATTAATTTCATTAATTGTTCGCCGGCAATTTTTCCGATGGAAGCTTCATGGCTCAGTTCCGCGTCCGGATGTTCAGCGTGCAGGGCGGGAATTGTTTTGTTCGTGCCGTTATCCATGATAATCGCGTCACATTCTATGTGGCCAAAGCATTTGGCCTTGGCCAACATCGTGGCATAAAAATCCTGCCGGGAATTCCCTTTTATAACTGAGCGCGATACCATGTTGGAGCGGCTGTTTTCCCCTTCCAGAATTATTTTATTGCGCGAAACAGCTGTTTGGTTGTTGTCAGTCATTACTCTTTCTGTTATCAGCAAGCTGCTTCCTTTTCCCAAAACTGCCTCGTTTAAACGATTAGCTTCATCCACGCCGCCGATTTGCGTCAGTTCCATTTCCACCCGTACGTTTTCCTCAAGGAAAACTTTTGTTGTGGGATTCAGCGTTCTCTTTCCCGATCCTTGGCCTCCGGCATAATGTTTTTCAACGTATTTTACTTTAGCGCCTTTTTTCACAAAAAACTCATGAATACCTTCATGGCCTTCAGGCTCGGGCCCGCCGCAATGAATTCCGCATCCGGCGATAATCGTTACGTCGGCATTTTCACCGATAATAAATTTATTATAAACGATATCGTGCAGGCCGGCTTGGCCGAGGATAACCGGTATATGGACGGATTCGTTTATTGTTCCCGGAGCGACGGTAACAGTAATCCCGTCTTCTTTTTCGCTGGTCTCTATATCAATGGTTGCCGTGGTAGAACGCGACAGGAGTTTGCCGTTTTTTCTGATGTTGTAAGCGCCTTTGGGAATATCTTCAAGATCGGCTACAGTCTTTAGTAAATGTTTATCGGAAGCATCGAGCATCTTTTTCTCCTTCATCACAGGGACGGAAATTGCAAATTCTGAAGTCCGCCAGTATTGGCATCGCTTTTTCCAGATTTCCTTCGTAGGATATTTGCCCGCCGTTCAAAATTAAAATTGTGTCCGCGACCTCAAAGAATGCTTTATTGTGACTCACGACTATTGTTGTGGTGCCGCGCTCCAACTGTTCTTTTTTCAGCAAATTTACCATGGGCATAATAGTCCATAAGTCAATACCGGTATCCGGCTCGTCGTATATAGCGAGTTTCGGATTTCTCGCGATTGTGGTCGCCAACTCAATTTTTTTTATTTCACCGCCGGAAAGAGTGGCATCGACTGGCTTGTCCAAAAAAGAAAGCGGACAAATTCCCACACGCCTCACGATCCCCAAAAGCTTTTCCTCATCCCCCGTGTTACCTGAAATTGCCAACAGGTCGCGGAAGGTTACTCCTTTGAAACGGGCGGGATGCTGAAAGCTGTAAGCTATACCGGCCTTTGCGCGTTCTGTTATAGAAAATTCGGTTATGTTTTTTCCGTCAAAGAAAATATTGCCCGCGGTTTCCTTATTTATGCCCATAATTAGTTTGGCGAGAGTTGTTTTGCCGCTACCGTTGGGGCCGGTAATCGCGTAAAACTTGCCCTTTTCAAATTTAAAATTAATATCTTTAATTATATCAAGCCGTTTATCGTTATTTTTCTCATCTTTCTGAGTAACAGAAAAACTTAGATTTTTTAGTTCAAGCATCATTTCTCCCTTTTTTTAGGTTATTAAGATTTATCATATTTATTATTAAAATATTGTCAATTATAATGAAAAATTGCGTATGAAGATTTTTTCTTAATGGGAGAGGCGTTTTTACCTTTTAATGGATTGATTTATGCCGATTATCCAAAGTGTTCATACATTGTTGTGCCAGTTCGCGCAGGCAAGGCAAGTCCTGAGATAGGGACGCGGCTATAAAAAGATTCCTAATGCCATTGCTGATGTGCCCCAGAAATTCCTCCTTGCCTTTTTTTAGCCCCAAAAAGCCGTAGGCGCCGAGCGCCTGCATCAGTCTTTGCGCCGATGCTTCCCAGAAATTTGCTGCAAACTCGTCGGCGCTGAAAGATTTTGGCATTAATTGGTGGTAAAATGAAATCAATTCGTTTCTCTCTTCGTCCGTGAAATCAACGTAAGGATCGCAAATGAGTGAGCCTAAATCATAGAAGAAATTGCCGCGGCGCATTCCCTGAAAATCGATAAATACAGGGTTATCATTTTTAATCATAATATTCTGAGATTGAAAGTCACGATGAATAAGGCATGGCTCAATTTCTTGCAGGTGGGCAGAAAGCGTGTCTAGTTCTTTGTTTAGATTTGCGGTACCTGCAGGAGAAAGTTTTATTTTGCATACTTCGAAAACAAAATTATCCAGAAAATAATCATGCTCCCACTTATAGAGACGCGGGCCGTAACTTTCGGACAATTGCACATAAGCGGGGATTGATTTCGCATCAAATGAATGCAGCCGCTGAATTTGGGAAAGGGCCTGAAAATAATAATCGCGCCTTTTTTCCCACGGATCAAATCTGTGTGACCACAAATCGATTTCGCCCAGATCATCCATTAATATAAAGTGCTGTTTGTCATCCTGCGCGATAACTCGCGGCACGTTTATATCAAGCGAAGCCATGAATTTGTTAACGCGCGCCCAGTAAGCGTTTTCCGCCACTTCATCGCCGTAATGCATGAAAACAAAGCTAGTTTTATCCGGCAGACTTACACGGAAAAAAACACGGTCGGAACCGCCCTTGTTTATCGGCTCCAGATTAAAATCGGCATTGCCCAGATTTTTAGTTAAAAATATTTGAATTTCTTTTTGCATATGTTCCATTTTCCCCTCTTTACTAAAGAGGGGTTAGGGGAGATTTTTTCAATTTAAAATCCCTCTTTCTCTCCCTTTGAAAAAGGGAGAGAAATTTCTGGTTCCCCGCTTCCGCGGGGACGTTGCCTGGATTCCCTTGTCTCATTGTCATTCGCAAGGGAATGACAGAGATGTGGGGCGCGTTTGCCAAACGCGCCGCTAGTTTCCAATTCCTGTTTTGCTTAATTTATTATATTCAGCAACCGTCCCCACATCATACCAACTGCCATCGTCAATTACTACAGCGCCGACGGAGCGCGGATTTTCCTCAACCATTTTCACAAGTGGCAAAACAATCGATTCTATTTTTCCTGCTGTCAATCGTTTTAGAAAAGATTTTTCCACAATATAAATACCGGCAAAAAGGCAACTTTTTACGCCTTGATTTTTTAGGATATTGCGCATGTCACAGACATAACCTTCTTCATCAACATTGACGTTGAGCAGAGGACCACTAGAGCGCAAAGCCAGCGTGACTGATGCTTTTAGTTCAAAATGCTTTCTAATAAGCAACTCAATCGGCATGTTGGTAATTATATCCCCGTTGTAAACAATGATGCGCTCGTCTGTGGCGATTAAGTCCTCGATATTTTTGATGCCGCCTGCGGTATCCAGAAGCACCGGCTCGTGACGAAATATTATCGGAATGCCTTGGTAAATATTTTGGGGAAATGCTTCAGTATATTTTTCGGCGCAGTGATGCGTGTTGACGATAAAACGCTTTATGCCGACAGCGCGTAGATGTGCCATCGCGTAAGTAATGATCGGCTTGCCGCCGATATCCAGAAGCGGCTTGGGCGTATTTTCCGTCAGCGGCCGCAGTCTTGTTCCCAGCCCCGCTCCTAAAATAAATGCGGTATCAATTTGTTTCTTTTGCATATTTTTTAAAAGTTAAACAATTGTCTCATTTATGTCATTATCCGGCTTGAGCGGATAATCCAATGCCATAAGTAAGTGAATCCCCGCCTACACGAGGACGATGCCTGGATTCCCGCTTACGCGGGAATGACAATTTTAATATTTTTTTTAGCTACTCCGTTATCTTTTTCCCATACTCCGGATCAATTTTCACCAATGCCGTGACAATGAATCCGGGAATCGTAGTAAGCAGAATCCAAAAGTAAAAATTTTTATAGCCCAACATTTCCTGAATCCAGCCACTCGCCATTGCCGGTAGCATCATGCCCAGCGCCATGATGCCTGTGCCCACGGCGTAAAAAACAGTTTTGTATTGTCCCTGCGCTACCATAATCATGTACATGGTATAAGCCGTAAAACCGAAGCCGTATCCAAACTGTTCGATAGCGACGGCCGAACCGATAAGCCATAGGCTTTGCGGCAGGGCATGCGAAAGATAGACAAACATCAAATCCGGCAGATGCATGATTAACACCATCGGCCATAACCAGAACTTCAATCCGTTTTTATAAATGACATAGCCGCCCAAAAGACCGCCCAGCATCAGCGCCACCACGCCGACCGTGCCGTAAATAAAACCGACATCGGCGGTAGTCAGACCTAAACCTCCTTTTTCAGGAGAATCGAGCAGAAAAGGAGCGACCATTTTTACCAGTTGTGCTTCTGCAAAACGATAAAACAGAAAAAAACAGATGACAATTATTATATCTTTACGTCGGAAAAACAATGTGATGATGCGGAAATATTCCGCCAGAAAACTTTTCCCTTTATCAAAGTGCGCGCTTTTATCCGCCGCGGGATAGGGCAGAACAAAAAAATGATAAATACATAAAGCCAGAAAAAAAGCCGCCGCGGCGAGAAATGTTATCGACCAGGCAGAAGCTACAGGATAACCTTTTTTTTGCAGAATGCCGGCAAGTATGACCAATCCACCCTTTGAGGCAATGGTCGCGATGCGGTAAAAGATTGTTCTCACTCCGATAAAAGCGGCCTGCTGGGGGGTGTCCAGAGCGAGCATATAATAACCATCGGCGGCGATATCGTGCGTGGCTGAAGAAAACGCCATAATCCAGAACATTGCCAGCGTGTAACGGATAAAATCGTTTACGGGCAAAGTCAGCGCGACGCAGGCGAAAGAACCGCCAATCGCCAGCTGCATGGCAACTATCCAGAATCTTTTTGTCCGGAATAAATCAACAAAAGGACTCCACAAAGGTTTAATTACCCACGGCAGATAAAGCCAGCTGGTGTAAAGGGCGATTTGCGTATTGGTAAGCCCCAGATTTTTATAGAGCACCACGCTGACGGTCATGGCAATCATGTAGGGAATGCCTTCCGCCAAATAAAGAGATGGAACCCAAAGCCAGGGGCGGGCGTTTTCCGGAGCTGTTGTTTTTCGGGAGAAAAGCCGCATAAGTATCCTTTAGTATAATTTTTGGATATTCGCGCCGGGGAAATAGTGCGAAAGAATTTCCGCCGCGTTTAATCCTTTATCCGCCATGACGGCCGCGCCGATCTGACAAAGTCCCACGCCGTGTCCCCAGCCGCCGCCATCGATAATAATTTCTGATATAGCTCCGTCGCCATCTTTTTTTATGGAAACGACAAACGCGCTGCTGAGCAAATGCGTGGGCGATAACCAGCGGCGGATTTCCAATTCCTTGCCGACAATAATTGATTTTTTCGAACCCTCGATTTTCAATTTATAGATTCTTCCGGAAGGCCCGCGCGCCAGCGGTTGAATATTTTGAAGCTGGCCGAAGTCAATGCCGGATTTGTTTTTTATAAATTTTTCCAAATCTTCGCGCGTATAAATAACCTGCCAGCGGAAGAAATCGGATGTCTGCTGGTCGAAAAAAGGCAATATTTTTTTTAATAATTTTTCATCCCCGGTGTTGCAGTAGGCGGGCGGATTTGTGGCCAGCCAATCGCGCGCTTCTTGTTCCGATGTGATTGGTTCGCGGGACATGCTGTCGCAAGTTACGCTTTTCAGGTAAGAAAGTGATATGTCCTCCCAGGCCGTGGAAAATATTTCCGTCTGCCCGCCGCAGCATTTACAATAGCGCGCGTCGCAGATTTTATTGTCGCTCACGAGAAACACTCCCCGTGTTTCTTCGATAGCTCTTTTCACGTTATCAGAGATTATTTTTGTTATTCCCTGATAGCGCTGGCAGTGGTCATCGGCGCAGACGTCGAATCCTTCGTGATCGTTAACATCCTGCCAGGTGATTATTTCATTTTCGTTTTTTGTTTTGCGTGGTGGTTTCGCGGCCTTCTTTTTTTCAAGCATCGCCATAAGCCAGCTGCGGGCGGTAATCGCCTGTGCTTTAAGAAATTCAACCGAAGCTTCAGCGGACATCTCTGAAGAAATAACTGATGCCAGATAATCTTCAAGGCGTATGACGTTTATTATATTGAAAGAAGAATCATTGTTTGCTGATAAAAGAATGTCACCTTGAAAAGTTTGTTCCTGGTTTTGCTGCCAGTGGAAATCAATGCCGATTTTTACCTGAGGCAGGATGAAGGTTGATTGTTTTTCTCCGGCAAGCAAAATTTCTTTTTCTCTGGCAACTTGCGCGCCATCCTCATTTTTGAGGCAAACAAATGTTCCGGAAGCCTCAGATATAAGTTTCCCGGTCAGCGCGAAACTTCCGGCAAGAAGATATTTGCCGTGAAGAGTTATACCGGTTTGTCCGCAGCCTTGAAGCAGCGCGACTTTTATTTTTGGTTCGTCAGTAATCATTTAAGACAAGACCATTCAAAAATAATGATATGATTTTTTATGAGCAAAAGATGAAGAAGTCAAGGAATTATCCATCGAAAAAACCAACATAATGCTTGAATATTAGTAATTTATCATGTATGGCATATAAAAAATAAAAAGCGGCGGATAGTATATGGCGCAAATCTGGCCAATAGGTGGAGGCAAGGG
>JAFGKC010000126.1 GCA_016928765.1 Syntrophaceae bacterium | reverse complement strand
TTCTGCCGCGCGCACATGGCGCAGTTGCGCCGGGATTATCAAAAATTTGTAAAACTGGATACGGAAATTATCGTTGCCGGGCCGGAAAAAGCCGAGGCTTTCCGTGATTACTGGGACAAAGAAAATCTGCCGTTTATCGGCCTGCCTGACCCCGAACACAAAGTTCTGAAGTTGTACGGCCAGGAAGTGAAACTTTTCAAGTTGGGGAGACTCCCCGCACAGATGCTGATTGATAAGTCCGGCAATGTGCGGTTTGTGCATTACGGCCATTCAATGTCGGATATTCCCCCTAATGAGGAGATCATTGATCTGATCAAAACAAAAATACCGCAGAGCTAAAAATATATTGCAGATAAATTAATAAAATAAGATTAAAGTCGGGTATCCGCTCATAAACACAACCATCTATAACCATCAATTAATGGTTTTTTCTGCGGGCCATCTTCTTTTACCCTCTCAATCTGAGAGAAAATATATTTCTTCAGATGATCAGTTTTAATGGTATTATCTTTTAATGCTTCTTCGTAATATTTAATCGCGTCGTCGCCATTTCCAGCGCGTTCTGACGCAATCGCCAAGCGCATATTGACAACAAGACTATCGGCTTTTATGGAAAGAGCGTTTTTGAGACACTCGATCGATTCTTCATATCGTCCGTCTTTTATATAAAATTTGGCAAGCTTTACAAACAGATGAAACCGAAGCAATTCGTTGGCGGAAGCAGGTGGTTCTTTTAATAGTTTAATATATTCATTTTTTGTGCCGCATAAATCTAATTGATTCATTTCCGCCTCGAACAGCTCGAAATATTTTTTCCCGCCGAAAGCCTGAATAATCAAATCATCCGCTTCTTTTTCGAACCGTTTTTCCAGAGAAGTAAATTCAGAATCTCTTACATATGATTTTCTTGCACTTGTGATAACATACAAGAAAAAAGGGATAAAAAACAAATAAAATGCAAATAGAAACATTTTATCTTCGGGATGAATTAAATAATGAAGGCCAATGCTGCCGCCAAAAAAAATGATGACGAAGATAATAAAAAATATTCTTTTTTTGCCCCAAAAAAGCTGATAATATTTAAAATGATGTCTTTTATTCACCACAAACCCCTCGCTTTTTAAAATACCACAATCTCCTTTAAAAAACTACTAGGCGCTATTTATTGACGGCAGCTTTTTGCCGCATTTAAAAGCGCGTATTCATCTGGAATAAATAACTGTTTCTCGATTTTTAAACAATAATACAATTCTTGACTTGTTTTGTTTTCTTAATGATAATAAATGAAGCTCCCCGCCGCAAGTAGCGGGGTATCCTTTTGTCATGTTAGCACACGCTGGCACCCAGTTTCTGGATTCCGGCTTTCGCCGGAATGACGACGCAAGCTTCGGGGTATTCAACCCAACAGAGAATAAAAAAAGGGAGGTCGTAAATCATGCTAAATGATACGGAAAAAGAAGCGGTTGAAAAAGGAATGAAAACGCTATGGTTTATATGGGCGGCAATTACGGCATCGTTATTGATTTATTTTTATATTATTTATGCATTCGGTGGAGAAATAAGGAAAGAAATAAAGACTCCTATGGGAGAAGATTTGCCGCTAGAGCTTTTGCGTAATATTCTTTTAGGGGTTTCAGTTATAATATTCTTTCTAGCACATTTTATAAGAAAGTGGATTATAAAAAGTACCAGTTTTTCGGCACAACTATACAAAGACAGAAAAGAATTTTCGAATCAGCCTTCGTATATGATGAAATATACAGCTGCGGTTGTGGCTTCTGTGGCTATGGCCGAAAGTATCGCGATTTTCGGCCTGGTTCTTTTTTTAATCGGCGCGGATTATCAAACTTTCTACATATTTATCACCATATCCGCGCTTGGGATGTTTTATTTCCGCCCCAAAAGAGCGGAGCTGGAAGAATTGGCGCGTGCCGATCAGCCAAAACCAACATTATAACGCCGCACCCCGCGGGAAATAATTGACATGACAATCTGCGTCAAGAGATGTATATAGAACCAAAACAGAGACTTAATCTCTGCACTCTAACATCGGGAGGTGTTCGATGGAAGAGCAAAAATTCATCATATCCAAAGGAACAATTAAAGGCAAATTCAAGGGCTTTAAGAACAGCTCAACGATTTTTGAATTTACCGACGGCCAGAAATGGCGGCAAAGCGAAGCCAAATTCGTAAATTTCTTTGCCGTTAATCCGGAAGTGGAAATTATCCAAAAAGCCGGAAAATATTATATGGAAGTTAAGGGCCTGGAAAAAACTGTAGAGGTCAGAAGAATAAAATAATAAATACTAAAAGCTATATCAGGAGCAGAAATATGAAAGCGGCTGTGCTGTGCGGAGAAAAAGATATCCGTGTAAAAAACGTGCCCGAACCTTTTTGCGAATCTCACGGTATCATCATTAAAGTAAAACTGTGCGGTGTCTGCGGCTCTGATTTACATGTTTATAAAAAAGATGAAGGAAAAGGCACTATCTTCGGGCATGAATTCAGCGGCGATATTGTTGAAGTCGGCTCAGCGGTACAAGGCATTACAACTGGCATGCGCGTTACGGCAGTAGGGTTTTCCCCGTGCGGTAAATGCTACTGGTGCCAGCAGGGTAAATCGCACCGCTGTTCTGATATGGCGCTATTGGGATACCAACTTCCCGGTGCAATGGCCGAATATGTTCATGTGCCTTTTGCCACGCTGGGTCGCAATGTTTTCCCGCTACC
Source organism: Syntrophaceae bacterium (assembly GCA_016928765.1). Classification (GTDB taxonomy): domain Bacteria; phylum Desulfobacterota; class Syntrophia; order Syntrophales; family Smithellaceae; genus UBA4810. The sequence goes on along the minus strand of JAFGKC010000126.1, from coordinate 672 downwards.
GGAAGAACTTTCCTACGAAGACGGAGCATCCGTGGAACCTCTTTCTATCTCTTATTTTTCCGTCAACCGCGCGCAGCCCAAAGAAAACGAAATTGTTGCTGTTGTCGGATTGGGAGTAATCGGCCTTTACTCTATCCAAGTGCTTAGATCCATGGGCGTGGCAAAAATACTCGCGAGCGGTAGAAGACCCTCGCGATTAGCAGCCGCGAAAACCTGCGGCGTGGATCTCGTAATAGACGCGGCCAAGGAAGATGCGGCCAAAATAATTATGGAAGCGACAGGCAACCTCGGCGTCAATACCGTAATTGAATGCGCGGGCAAACAGAAGACATTTGACCAATCCGTGGCTATCGCGCGCGGGGGGGGTAAAATCATGCTGGTGGGCGTTTACGAAGAACCGCTGACTTGGGATCCCATTTCGGTGCTGAGCAAAAACCTGACGCTTGTCGGCTGCCTGGGCGGCAACTTTCCCGCGGCAATTGAAATGCTCAAAAGCGGTAAAGCCAAGACTAAAGGTATGATTACGCATATATTTTCTCTGGATGAGGCGGCTGAGGCTTTCCGGGCACAGCTTCAGGACCCGCAGGCTATCAAGGTAATGCTCAAACCTTAGACATAATATCACTTTTGTGCTATCTTGGTTCTCAGAAAACATATCAGGAGGAAAAAATG
>JAFGKC010000125.1 GCA_016928765.1 Syntrophaceae bacterium | reverse complement strand
TGAATATTTTCATCGGCCACCAGCGCCCGCAGGCACTTGCCCAGCATCTCCGGCTGCGCCACCGCAGCCGCGGTCAAATCCACCGGATTTTTAGCCGAGCCAAAAGGTGGCAGATATTTTTCCAGCGTGCGCCGCGTCTCGCCGGTGAACTCCGGAACGTTGAGACCCAGCGCTTCGCATTTATCCGCCATCAACACCCCCGCGCCGCCGGAAATAGAAAGAATGCCGATGTTGTTCCCCTGGGGCAGGCGTCCGCCGCGGTGCGCAATCACAAATGATGTCAGCTCCGCCAATGTCTCAATGCGGATAATGCCCATTTGCCGGAAGAAAGCATCGTAAATTTTATCGTCACCCGCGAGCGAGCCGGTATGCGAGGAGGCCGCGCGCGCGCCAGCGCCGGTGCGCCCGACTTTCATAATCAGAATCGGTTTTTTAAGTTTTAGCGCTTCTTTGGCGGCCTTGCGCAGTTTGACACCGTTTTTCGCCCCTTCCAGATAACCGCCAACAACTTTCGTTTTTTCCGTGGTTAAAAGATAATAAAGAAAATCGGCAAACTCCGTATCCGCTTCGTTACCCACGCTGACAAAAGAGCTGAAGCCAACTCCCGCCGCTACCGCGTGCGCGAAAATCAAAGTGCCGAAAGCGCCGCTTTGCGTGACAAAACCCAGCGTCATCGGATAAACAGGTTTCAGATCGACAATATTTGCAAAGGAAGCCATCACGGCGTTACTCAAATTCACCAGCCCCACGCAGTTGGGCCCCAGTATGCGCAGATTATTTTTTCTGGACAATCGCGTGATTTCATCCTGCAGGGCTTTTCCCTCCGCGCCGATTTCGGCAAAGCCGGAAGTAAAAAGAACCACCGCTTTGACTTTTTTTTGCGCGCATTGTTCCAGCGCCGCCATAACCGCAGGCGCGGGGACGCTGATGATAACCATGTCCACCTCGCCCGGAACATCCAGCAAAGTGGCGTAACATGACAGGTTGTGGATTTCCGTATGATTGGGATTAATGGGATAAAGTTTTCCGGGATAATTCCATTTCAAAAGCGCGTTTAATGATCTGCCGCTGGGGCGGCGAATATCTTTGGAAACGCCGATCAGCGCGATGGAAGACGGATTAAAAAAATAGTCCAGAGATGACAAATCACAACTGCCTGTTTTTTTATCCATATATAAAAGTATCCTCTGGGCGTAATCTATACATAAACGGACATATTCAAGTCAAGACCGGCATCACGGATTGATGTTCACCCATTTATGTCAAACCGCAACAGCTTCATAAATTTCTATTTTTGGCGGCCCGTCAGCCAGCGCGAAAGCTTTCTTTGCGAAAAGACGCGACGCGGGCAGCTTGAAGTGCTCCGCGAGCGCCGCATGATCGGCCCATTCTTCAAAAAAAACGAGGCGCAGGGGATTTTCACAATCCTGATTAATAGCATGCGAAAGACAGCCCGGCTCTGTGCGCGAACGCCGCGAGTGTTCCAAACCCAGGGCAAGCAATTCATCTAGCGTTTCAGCTTTGGCCAGGATATTTCCGGTAACAATGATCATGATTGCCTCCAGGAAAACATTTATTTGATGAGCCGGTAAATTCCCGCCGCGCCGAAAAAAAGAGGCTGGTAAAAAACCCGCTTAAAGCCAGCGGCAATCAGAATCTTTTCTAACTCATCCGGCCCATAGAAATTTACCGCCGATTCGGTAAGATATTTATACGCGGGCCGGTCACCGGAAATAAGCAGCCCCATTGCATAAACATATGTGCGAACGTAGAAATGATGCAGAGCCCGGATGACTTTATTTCGCGGCTGACTGGTTTCGGCGATAAGGCAGGAGCCGCCGGGCTTGAGCACGCGCAAAATCTCGGCAAGATGCCTGTCCGCTGAAGAATTTTTATAAATCATGTTGCGGAAGGCAAAAGAAATCCCGACGCAATCAAAATAATTATCAGCAAAAGGAAGGTTAGCCGCGTCGGCGTAAATAAATGATATTTTATCATCTACTTTGGCCTTTTGCGCTTTCCGGGAAGCAATTGACAACATTTCCTTGCTGAAATCACAGGCGGTAACATGCAGATTTTTTTGATACGAACAGGCAATGTTAATAGCCAGATCTCCCGTGCCGCAGCCAAGATCCAGGACTTTTTCCGGTTTTAATTTGAGACATTGGGTAACAATTTTTTTCCGCCAGCCCCTATCCATGCCCCAGGTAAAAACATGATTAATCAGATCATAGTGACGGATGATGCCACCAAACATCGGCGAAAGATTTTCACCGGTAATTTCTTTATCTTTGCCCAAACGCGTAAAATTTCCTTCCTTATTATCTAACCGCCGCCAGCAGGTAACCAACACCTAAAAGAAACTGCGTGGCCAGCACAACCAGAACGTTATTTTTCATCGCCGCTATAATACCATCTTCATCTTCAGGATAAAAAGAGCCGCTGATGGCAAGAACCGCGAAAGGTAAGGTTAACAAAGCCAACAGCGTCCAGATTGGCGAAACACCGGCGATAACACATCCGGCAATCCATAAATACAGTAAAATATTCATCGCTACGTAAAATTTCGCGGTCTTTTTTTTACCCATGGTAATGGGCAGGGTTTTGCGTCCGCCGGAGGCGTCGGCATCCACATCGGGAAATTCATTTAACAGCAAAAGATTGTGCACCAATATAAAGGAGGGCACCGCGCCCAAAAATGCCGGCCAGGAATATGTTCCCGTCTGCGCGAAAAATGTTCCCAGCACGGGCAGCAGACCCAAACCAAGGCCTGCCGACCATTCCGGCCATTTGCGCTTCAATATTAACGGCGTGTAAAGAACCACACAAAGCGCCGCGACGATAAGCAACGGCAAAAGCAGCCATCCCTGAACGATAATAAAATATATGCCCACCGGCGCGGCAAGAAGCAATGTCACAATGCCGAGCGCCAAAACCTGTCCGGGTTTCAAGAGCCCGGCCTTTAGTATGCCGCTTCCTCCGCTGAACGGAGTTACTTTTGTTTTAAGATCAATGCCACTTTTATAATCAAAATAATCATTGAGCGTATTAACGCTGATGTGCGTGAGCACCAAGCCAAAACCAGCCAAGAGCGCGTATCCCAAATGCAGGGCTCCCTGGTAGTACCACGCCATGCATGTTCCCAAAAAAGCCAGGATCACCGAAAGCAAAAGATATTGCGGGCGGGTTTCCATAAGCCAGATTTTTAGCATAATGCTCTCTCCTCCTTAGCGCGACGATGCAAAAAACGTATTACCTCATATTTTGTAACAGAGCGCGAAACATACGGCAGTTGCGCTTGCCTGTCAAATGCCAATAATTCGTAGAAAAATACGATGCATCTTAAACCAAATGATGCCCGCCGTCGAGCAGTAGGGTTTCGCCCGTTACCAAAACCGCGTCTTCAATAAAATAGCGGATCGTTTCCGCGATCGTCTCCGGTGTGGAAGTCATGCGCAGAGGCAACGTGCTCTCCAGTTGCTCTTTGAGTTTGTTATATTTTTCTAAACCCATACCAGCTTTCAGCCACTCTCCCTGAATGAATCCGGGACAAATGGCATTGACGCGAATCTCCGGTCCCAACACGCGCGCCAGCGCCATCGTCATATTGATAAGCGCCGCCTTGGAAGCACAATAGGCCACGGAACTGCCCGTTGCTTTCACACCGGCCAAAGAGGCGATATTAACCACTACGCCCTTGCTTGCTTTTTTCATTTGCGGCGCCACAGCCCTAATCATCTGATACGGGCCGACGACGTTAATGCTGTATATATTTAGAAAATCTTCTTTGGAAAGACCATCCAGCTTGCCGTGCGCGTTGAATTTTGTTGTGGCGGCATTGTTCACCAGCGCGTCAACGCGCCCCCATTGGTTCACAGTTTCGTCAACCATACGCCGGCAATCAGCATCTTCGGCAACATCCGCACGGCACAAAAGCGTTTCCACCCCCAATGCTTCGCAATCTTTTTGTACTTTGCGCGCCTCGGCTTCGCTTTTGGAATAATTAATCACCATATTATATCCGCGTCCCGCCAACATCTTAACTGTGGCGGCGCCCAGGCCGCGCGACGAGCCGGTGACAATGGCGACAGGTTTGTCTTCTTTCATCCTCTTTCTCCTTATTGTTATAATTCTGCGTCTATCATATCTGTAAACACAACGGCAAATAAATTTATCAAAATAAAACCCCGCGCCTTTGCAGGCCGGGGCGTAAAAAACTTTCCTCCCAAAAAACGGTTTTTTCAGACTTCCAGATATTTCTGCCTCGCTTCGTCGTCGCACTTTAGCTCTTCCACTGTGCCTTCAAAACCAATATGCGCTTTACCCATAAGATAAATCCGGCTGGCTAAAGAAAGAGCCACATTGAGATTATGCTCCACAAGAAGAATGGAAACTCCCGCTTTGTTGATATCCGCCAAAACATTTCTCACTTCCTTAACCATCAGCGGTGCCAGTCCTTCGGTGGGCTCATCCACCAATAAAAGCTTGGGATTGCCCATGAGCGAACGGCCGATAGCAAGCATCTGCTGCTCTCCTCCGGAAAGAAATTTTCCTTTTTGGTCTGCCCTTTCCTTCAGCATCGGAAAATGCTTGAATATTCTTTCATAAGTCCACACGTGCGGATCGTTATTATCGCTGATTCTGCCGCCCTTGATTCCCAAAAAAAGATTATCCATCACGGAAAGTTCGGGAAATATCCTTCTTTCTTCCGGCACATAACCGATGCCCGCGCGCGCCGATTTATAAGGATGACAGCCGGTTATGTCCTTACCTTCAAAAACGACCGAGCCGGATTGCGGGCTGACCAGCCCCATAATGCTTTTGAGCGTGGTGCTTTTACCCATGCCGTTGCGTCCCAAAAGGGCAACGAGTTCACCTTCGGCTATGTTCAACGATACTCCCTGTAAAACGTGGCTGATACCGTAGAAAGTGTTTAAATCTTTTACTTCCAAAAGCATTATCATTATCTCCTTGTCGTATATACAATCATCAGCAGGCGGCGTTTACTTCCAGATCGCCCAGATAGGCGTCCTTTACTTCCTGATTCTGGCGGATTTCCTGCGGCGTTCCCACCGCGAGAATCTGTCCGCGATGCAAAACGGTGATGCGATCCGCCAGCGAAAAAACCACGTCCATATCATGCTCGATAAGCACTACCGTTTTCCCTTCTGTCATTTTTTTTATCAACTCAACGGCGTTATGCGTTTCGTCACGTGACATTCCCGCCGCGAATTCATCCAGCAAAACAAGATCCGGATCAGTCGACATCGCCAAGCTTATCTCCAGCGCCCGGTGCTTGCCGTAGGATAAGGCACTCACCGGAAAATTGCGCTCACCCATAAGGTTAATGCGCCGCAACAGATCATCGGTTTCCCTGGTGATCTCTTCCATTTTATCCACACGCTTGAAAAAATTAAAACGCACACCTTTCTTGGATAAAATTCCCATGCGGAGATTCTGAAAAGTGGTCAGCCGGCTGAAAGTGGTGGTAATCTGAAAAGAGCGGCCGATACCCAGACGGCACAGATCGCAGGGCTGCATGCCGGTTATTTCCCGGCCTTTGAAAAAAACCTGCCCTTTGCTCGGCTTATAGGTTCCGGTGATAACATTAAAAAGCGTCGTTTTCCCCGCGCCGTTCGGGCCGATAACCGCGTGGCACTCCCCTTCTCTTATCTGCAGATTGACATCGAACAAAACCTGCAAACCGTCAAAATCGTGATAAAGCCCTTTTGTCTCCAGAATATTATTCATACGGCCTGCCTCATCTTTTTATTTTTAAACATCAGCCATTTGAATTTAAGCTTCAGCATCAATCCCGAAAATCCCAGCGGCGCGTACATAATGACCAGAACAAAAATTATCCCCACTACCAGCTCCACCCGGTCGGTAAACCGGAAAATAACTTCTTCAATCAGCGCGTAGATTGCCGTGCCCCATACCGGGCCGAAGAAACTGGCGATTCCGCCGAGCATCGTGTTGATTATCGGCGTGAAGGAAACCAGCAGTCCCAGATAGCCATCGGGCGAAACAACATTCTGAAACATCGCGTAAACAGACCCGGCCACACCGGCAAAAGCGGCGGAAACAATATAGACCACGGCTTTCGCGTGCGTGACCTTAAATCCCATGTAATCTATTCTTTTGGCGTTATCACGAATGCCGACCTGAATCTGGCCGAAGGGAGTTTTGGTAAGAAACCACATCAGCCAAAGGCTCGCGCCCAGAACGATAATGGCAAAAAAATAAAAATTTGACGGCGCTCCTTCCATCGTAAAAGACACCACGCCCGGAATACTAAAAGGCGGTATCGGGAAATTCGCCAGGCCGTCTTCCCCACCGGTGATAAATCTTGATTTCAGCGCGATGACATACAAAAGCTGGGCAAAAGCCATGTGCATCATGGCGAAAGCGGTACCGCCCACCCGCACGACCAGCGGGCAGACAATCATCGCCAGGAGAATCGCGCTGAGGACGCCGATACTCAACGCCGGAAGAAGTGGTAGGTGCCAAATGTATTTTAAAGCCAACGCCGTGCCATAACCGCCCGCGCCGAAATACATAGCGTGGCCAAAGCTCAAAAGGCCTGTATAGCCCAAAAGCAGATTAAGCGAAACGGAGAACACGGCGAAAACCGCGAACGTGATAAAAAAATTCATGTAATAAATGCCGAATACTTTGGGCACAGCGGCCAGCGCGATTATCAATGCCGCCCAGGGCAACCAGCGTTTAATCTTATTAATCATTCCTTAACTCCAAATAAGCCATGAGGTTTAATGGCTAAAACCAAAGCCATAAAGCCGACCATCAGAACGGGAGCGAGCTGCGAGAAAAACTGAATCCCGAAAGAACTGAGAAGCCCAAAAATAATGGAAACGATAAACGCGCC
>JAFGKC010000124.1 GCA_016928765.1 Syntrophaceae bacterium | reverse complement strand
GTATCAAAGCGGGAAAAATCCGCGGGAAGTCATTGCCGAAAAGGGAATGGTGCAGATTACGGATGAAACGGCGTTGGCGAAAACCATTTCTGCTATTATTGAAACAAATCCCCAGCAGCTTGCCGATTATCGCGCGGGCAAGGAAAAACTTTTTGGTTTCTTTGTCGGCCAGGTGATGAAGGCCACGCAGGGTAAAGCCAACCCGCAGATAGTAAATGACCTGCTTAAGAAAATGCTTGCCGGATAATGATTAAAACAATCAGCTGGAAAAACAATAAAGCAGTTTTCATCGATCAAAGGGTTTTACCCGCCGCGGAAAAGTATATTACCTGCGCGTCATACAAGCAGGTTATCGCCGCGATTAAAAATCTCACCGTGCGCGGCGCGCCCGCCATCGGCGTGGCGGCGGGGTTTGCCGCGGCGCTCGGAGCTTTAAATCTCGGCGAGCTGACACCTGACAAATTCCGGCAAAAATTTTTTGCCATCTGTGATGAAATCAACCAGGCGCGCCCGACAGCGAGAAACTTAGCTTGGGCGCTCGAGCGCATGAAAAGGCGTTTTACACTTGTCGGGAATTTGCCCCCGCGCAAGATCACCTCGGCATTAATCAGTGAAGCAAAGCGAATTTATGGCGAAGATATCAAAACAAACCGCAAAATCGGGAAAAACGGCGCGCGGTTAATCGCTCAGCGCGATAATATTCTCACGCATTGCAACGCCGGCGCGCTGGCGACGGCCGGATACGGTACGGCGCTGGGTGTAATCCGCTCGGCAAAAGGCCAGGGAAAAAAACTTCATGTTTACGTGGATGAAACCAGGCCTGTCCTGCAGGGAGCGCGCCTTACCGCCTGGGAGCTGAAAAAAGAAAAAATTCCTTTCACGCTGATTACGGATAATATGGCGGGTTGGTTGATGCGGCAGGGCAAGATCGATAAGATAATTGTCGGCGCGGACAGGATTGCCGGCAACGGCGATACGGCCAATAAAATCGGCACTTATTCTCTGGCGGTTTTAGCCAAAGAGCACAATGTGCCTTTTTACGTGGCCGCGCCGCTTTCCACGGTTGATGTTGGCATAAAATCGGGCGAGAAAATACCGATTGAGCAAAGGAATCCATTGGAAGTAACACGCGTGCAGGGCAGAAATATCTCGCCCAAAGGCACAAGAGTTTGCAATCCCGCGTTTGATGTTACTCCCGCAAATTACATTACGGCGATTATCACGGAGCAAGGAATTTTGAAAAAACCATACCGCGTGTCTATCAAACGGGCGCATCAAGGAGTAAAAATTTAATGAAACTGTTTCTTTTTGATTTTGACGGAGTGCTGGTTGATTCTCTCGATGTTTATGAAAAGACGGTCACTGATTGCCTGATAAAAATTAACCAGCCGTTGACACGCGGCAGGGAAGAATTTCTGGAGCTCTTTGAAGGAAATTTTTATGAATCGCTGGTGCAAAAAGGCGTGGATCTGGAAGCGTTTATGAAAGCGTCTATCGATATTTTAGCGCGGGTTAAAATAAAAGATATTAAGCCGATTGAAGACGCTGTGCCGGTGGTCGCAAAACTGCACAAAGAACATTGCCTGATTGTGATTTCTTCCAACGAAACCGCTTCCATCAGGGAGGCGCTGGAGCTGTTTAAATATGACGGCTACTTTAAGGAAATTCTCGGTTCGGATTTTATGCTCAGCAAAAAAGATAAAATTCTCTACGCGATAAAAAAATATCAACTCCCCCCTGATGATATTTATTATATCGGCGATACAACCGGCGACATTAAAGAGGGAAAACAGGCGGGTGTGAAGACCGTGGGTGTTTCCTGGGGCTGGCATGACCGCGCGAAAATGGCCGCGGCGGGACCTGATCATCTTTTTGACCACCCCACAGAATTGTTGCAATTAATTTAAATTATTATAAGATTCTCATAAGTTTCGACTAATTGTTTAGCAGCGTCTGTTGATGAGTTGTTGAGTAATTTAATGTTGCCACTTTAAAAATCGGATGAAAGGAGAAAATATGGGTTACTTAATTGTCGCTTTAATTATTTTAATGTTTTTTTCCGGGATTAGGATAGTCCGGCCAACACACAGAGGATTAGTTGAAAGGCTGGGTAAATATCATCGTTTTGCCACTCCGGGGTTCAACTGGATTATTCCGTTCATAGAACATTTATACCGTGTTAATATAACCGAGCAGATGGTAGATGCCGAGCCGCAGGAAATTATTACTAATGATAATTTAAACGCCAGAGTCGGCGCGCAGGTATACTTCAAAGTAAAAAGCGATGAGGAAAGCGTGAAAAGTTCGCAGTATAACGTGAACGATTATCAATTACAGATTGTTAATTTAGCAAGAACAACTCTCAGAAACATAATAGGCACTTTGACTTTAAAATCGGCAAACAGTGAGCGCGGAAGAATCAATGATGAATTACTGAAGACGCTGATGTCCGAAACAAAAAGCTGGGGGATAGATATAGTAAGAACGGAACTTAAAGAAATTGACCCGCCGAAAGATGTTCAGGAAACCATGAATAAAGTCGTTAAGGCGGAAAACGAAAAAATCGCGGCTGTTGATTTTGCTACAGCTACGGAAACCGGCGCGGACGGATTAAAAAGGGCGGAAATAAAGAAAGCCGAGGGCATAAAACAGGCAAAAATATTAAAGGCCGAAGGTGAAGCCGAAGCAATCAGATTGGTAAATGAAGCAGCGAATAAATATTTTATAGGTAACGCCCAAATATTACGAAAACTCGAGGCGGTAGAAAATTCACTGGAGAGTAATGCTAAAATAGTTGTTCCTTCAAATACTCAATTAGTTAACGTAATTGGTGAAATGGCCGGTGTTTTACCGCTAAACACCGAACAGCAAACGAAAAAAGAATGAGTTTTTTAAAATAGCATGACTCAGATTCTGGAATATATAAAATCATGGTCTGTTCTTAAGTGGATTGTGCTGGTTCTTATTGCCGGATTCATCGGCCAGTTCGGGCGGATGACCGCGGAAGCCATCGTCAAAAAAATCCGGCAGCGCAACGCTCAAAAAGAGAATTTATCGGCAACAGAAACAAAGACTCCAGTGTCATCTACAACAGCAGTTACAGATAAAAAACTTATTAAGGCCATGGCCAAAGTCAGGAAGAAAGGGGCAAAGAAAAAATAACCGGCGCGTCTGACGTTTTAATCGGAAAACACTTTTAAATGTGTTTCCAGAAGGCGCTGTTTGTCAAAATCTTTAAGCTTGAGATATTTCGGAGTAGTGCCGGCAAAGGCGCATTTGGGCGCCAAACCGATTAATTCCGACTCCAGTATCTCTACGCCGCGTTGCGCGGCCAGCTTTTCTACCTCATCGTACACAACTTTAAACGGTGTTTTGCGGCAATTGGTTAGGTTCATGGAGACCTGCGCGATGCCGCGACTTTTCAAAATAACGCCAATTGCCCGTAGATGCTGAAAGCCGCCGCTTTTTTCCCGAATTTGCGATGCTATTTTCTGCGCGAGGCGCAAATCGTCGCAGGCAAGATTTATATTGTATGCCACCAAAAGTTCCCGGGCTCCCACCGCCGTTGCTCCCGAGCGTGGATTGAAATCCCTGCTTCCAACATCCGGCGCGTCCTCAGGACGCGACATTTTATCTTCAAGCGCTTCATAGCCGCCTCGGCGCACATCAGGAAGATTAAGGCAACTTGTACGCGTGGAGGCGGCGCCGTAAAAATAAACCGGAACTTTAAACTTCTCATTAAATCTGTTTCCAAACGCGCGCGCGATCTCTACGGCATATTTCATTTCCACTCCAGCCAGCGGAATGAAAGGCATAACGTCCACAGCGCCGAGACGCGGATGCGCACCTTTTTGTTTACGCATATCAATGAGTTC
>JAFGKC010000123.1 GCA_016928765.1 Syntrophaceae bacterium | reverse complement strand
CGAATCTGTCAAGGGATATGAAATTGACGTTGTTTCTTCTTCATTAATTATCAAAGAACTTTCCTACGGCGATACTGGTATTTCCACATCCGCAATGTGCAACGATTTGGCCAATGTGGTTATTGGCCTGCATGGGACGGACGAGCAAAAGGAATTATACCTGAAACCTTTTGTGGAAAAGCCGCTTCTGGCTTCATTTTGTTTGACCGAGCCCAATGCCGGTTCGGATAACTCGATGATGACCAGTTTCATGGTCAAGCGTGATGACGGTACATACCTGCTCAACGGCTCAAAATGTTTTATCACCAACGCTTCCTACGCTTCACAGTACACGGTGATCTGCAAAGTGGGAAAACCGACCAGTAATTTTATGGCCTGCGTCGTTATTTCTGTTGAACCCGTTACCTCCAAAAATCTTCCGGATGTTGGATTGGCAACCAGAGAAATTAATCTGCCTACTGGCGGCAAAATAACTATCGGCAAACCGGAAGATAAACTTGGTCAGCGCCTCTCCAACACTGCCAGCATTACTTTTGAAGACGTGGTAATTCACCCAAAGCAAATTATCGGCGACAGAAGATTTGGATTCAAATACATTATTGATGTTTTGGATTACGCCCGTCCGATGGTTGCAGCCATCGGTCTGGGGCTTGCCAAAAGAGCGCTGGATTTAACCGTACAATATGCGCAGGAGCGTGTACAGTTCGGTCAGAGGCTGTGTGATCTTCCCGTGGCCAGGGATATGCTGACTAGTATGTGGAAAAAAGTGGAACTGGCGGAATTGTCTCTGCTTAAAGCTGTCGCGAAAATTGAGGAAAGAGCTTCAGACGCTGGTCTTTACGCGTCGCTGGCTAAAAATACCTGCGCGGAAGCGGCTCTCTTTTGCGCAAATGAAGGTCTCCATTTGCACGGCGGCTACGGATTTACCACCGAATACGAGATTTCCAAACTCGTGCGTGACGCGCATATCATCGACATTTATGAAGGTGTCAGGGAAGTGCAGAATATGATTATTGGACGGGAGATTGTTTAGGCATGATTTATCTTCACGCGATGGGACATTTTAATCCGGAAAATATTATTTCCAACAAATTCCTGGAAGACTTGGATATAGGTACCAACAATGATTGGATAATGGAAAGAGTGGGCATTGAAAACCGCCACACAGTTTTGCCGCTGGATTATATCACGCGAACCAGAAACCAAAATCCTAAAGAGGCTTTTGAAGCGAGAATGTACAAGAACACTCAAATGGCGGCCAATGCCGCGAAGATGGCGCTGCAAAGAGCTTCGTTGAAACTGGAAGATATCGGTATGATCATCGCCGGTTCTTCTTCGCCGGATAACGTGACGCCGGCGGAGGCATCGGCTATTGCCGCTGAACTGGGCATTGAAGTGCCGTGCTTGGATATGAATTCGGCCTGTTCTTCATTTGGCATGCAGATTAATTTTCTCTCCAAAATGAATCCGGAGACGCTTCCCGATTATGTTCTGGTTGTGGATTCCGAAACGCTGACAAAATGTGTTGATTATAATAACCGCAGCACTGCAGTGCTTTTCGGCGACGGCAGCGCCGCGGCTATTGTTTCAGCAAAAATTCCTTCGCGGGCAGTTTTTGAGAATTGCCACTTTGACTCGAAGCCATCAGGATGGGTGAAGGTGGGCATTGGTTACGATTGGTATTTTAATCAGGATGGAAACGCGGTGCAGGGATTTGCCATACGTCACACCACGGAATCGGTGAAAGTTTTGCAGAATGATTTTGCCGCCGAAGCGAAAAGATTTATTTTTATCGGCCACCAGGCAAATTTGTTGATGCTGAAAACAGTAAGTGAACGCAGAGGTATCGCGCCGGAAAATCATTGGTACAACGTGGATCAGTTCGGCAACACGGGTTGCTGTAGCGCGCCTACCGTGCTCAGCAGTCACTGGGAAGAACTTCAGGCGGGCGACCGTATTGCGATAGCAATCGTGGGAGCGGGACTTTCCTGGGCGCACATGATGTTGAAAGTGGAGGAGATTAAATAATGGATAAACCAGTCGCAATTGTTACAGGGGGAGGAACGGGTATCGGGGCGGCTTGCAGCCGCGCCTTGGCCAAGGAAGGTTTTCGTGTGGGAATAAATTATATTCCCGTTATGGAAGAACCGTCGAAAGTTCTTCTGGCCGAGATAAAGGAAGGATTTCTGATCGAAGCCGATCTGACGAATCCTGAGCAGATAGACAAGATGGTAAACGAAATTAAAGAAGTTGCAGGGCGCGTGGATGTTCTGGTCAACAGCGCGGGCATTTCTATTAATAGCGATATCAACTCAATGAAAATCGAGGAATTTGACCGCCAGCGTGAGCTGGTACGCGGCGCCTGGTATCTGACGAAGAGAATTCTTCGACAGTTTATGATACGGAAAAACACAGGGCGGATTATCAATATCTCCAGTGTGGTCGGGCATACGGGAAATCCCGGACAGATTCCCTACACCATGGAAAAAGCGGCGCTGGACGCTTTCACGAAATCGCTGTCGAAGGAATTATGGGGAAGAAACATTCTAGTCAATTCCGTCGCGCCTGGTTTTATTGACACGGCAATGACGAGGGAACTTCCCGAAGATGTAAAGGAAAAAATGATGTCCAGTATTCCTCTGGCCAGACTGGGTCAGCCTGAAGAAATAGCTGATGTTGTGGCGTTTTTGGCAACAAGAGCAAGTTATATTACGGGCACAGTTATTCATGTTAACGGGGGTATTTATGGAGGTTAATGAAGAACTGAAAAAGGAAATTGTTTCGCTTGTGCCGCAGCAGGCGCCGTTTCGCTTTATCGATGAAATTATAAGTCTTGATGAAGAAAATATTAGCGGTAATTACCGCTTTAAGGAAGACGAATTTTTTTACAAAGGACATTTTCCCGAGCGGCCGATTACGCCAGGCGTGATTTTGATTGAAACGATGGCGCAGATTGGAGCGACAGCTTTTGGAATTTATCTTATGGCGTGCCAGAAACAAATGCGTCCATCACAAATGGATAAGGCGCTAAGCCTGTTTTCTTCGGTTGATGGTGTTGAATTTAAAGGAATTGTGGATCCGGGTGAAAGAATAATTGTGAAAGGCAAAAAAAAATATTTCCGCAAGGGAGTTTTAAAAGTGGAAACAACTATGGAAAGAGAAAACGGTGAGGTGGTTTGTTTTGGAACGCTTACGGGGGTGGTAGTTAACCAATGAAAAAACGTGTAGTTATTACAGGAATGGGGGTTGCCGCGCCCAACGCACATGGATTGGAAAATTTTGAACAGGCGCTAAGAGAAGGGCGCTCTGGGGTGCGCTTTATTCCCCGCTTGCAGGAATTGAACTTTGGCTGCCAGATTGCCGGCGTGCCGGAAAATTTTGAAGAGATTCGTAAAAGCTATTTCGACCGCGAAAAGCTGATGTCCATAAACGATAATATCGGATTCGCGTCAGTTTCCGCGGTAGATGCCTGGAAGGACGCGGGATTTGGTGTTCTCGATGACGCGGATGATAATGTCGATTGGGATACGGGAGTTATTGCCGGTTCCGGAATCGGCGGCATGGATACAATCGCCACGCTGGTTGTTCCGCAGATTAATGAAGGCCGGGTAAGACGCATGGGCAGCCGTATTGTTGAACAAGTAATGGGCAGCGGCACCAGCGCTAGAATTTCGGGCTTAATCGGCGCGGGCAATCAGGTAACATCCAATTCTTCCGCCTGCAGCACTGGTAATGAAGCGGTGATTGACGCCATGTTGAGAATAAGAATGGGCTTGGCCAAACGAATGGTTGCCGGAGGTTCCGAAGGCGCATCGCCTTACATCTGGGGCGGTTTTGACGCGATGCGCGTTATCTGCCGAAAATTCAACGATAATCCCGCTGCGGGTTCGCGTCCGATGTCCGCTTCCGCCGCTGGTTTTGTTCCCGGCTCGGGCGGCGCTATGCTCGTTTTAGAGGATCTGGAAACAGCGCTCGCCCGTGGCGCCAGGATTTACGCGGAAATCATCGGCGGCTATGTCAATTGCGGCGGACAGCGTATGGGCGGTTCTATGACCGCGCCTAATCCCGAAAGCGTTAGGCGTTGCATTCGCGGTTCCATGGCCGACGCAGGAATTAGCGCGTCGGATATTGATGCCATCAACGGGCATTTAACAGCCACTTATGCAGATCCATACGAGGTAAAAAGCTGGGCAGCGGCGCTCGAGCGAACACCGGAAAATTTTCCCTACATTCAGGCGACAAAATCACTGATTGGCCATTGTCTGGGCGCTACGGGCGCAATAGAGTGTGTGGCTAGTATTTTGCAGTTGTATAAGGGATTTTTACATCCCTCGATTAACTGTGAGGATATTCATCCGGAAATCGCTGATTACGCGGAGAAAATCCCAAAGAAATGCTTGGAAATTCCCGATTTAAAAATTATCGCCAAAGCAGGTTTTGGTTTTGGTGATGTTAATAGCTGTATCATTTTTAAGAAATGGGAAGAAAAATAATTTGTCATAAAGGAGAAAGTAGTTATGGATGAGAAAAAGATTTTTGAGGAAATGATCAAAATTTTAAGTCCTTACACGAAGGACCAGGCGCTTTTGGAAAAAGCTACCTTGGACACTCACATTTTGAATGACCTGAAGGTCAATTCCGCCCGTTTGGTGGATGTTATCATTAAATGCGAAGACATTTTTGGTGTCAGCGTGGATGACGACGAAGCCGATAAAATCAGAACAATTGGCGACGCCGTAAAAATAATCAAACAAAAACTCGGATAAGGTAAATAAAATGGATAAAAAATCCAAAGTAGCCATCCAGATACAAAATTTTCTGGGAAGAGCGGCGATAATATTCGTGGCGCCTTTTTATTTTTTTGTTGCCAAGATTCTATTTTATCGGGTGAAAAATTTAAGGCAAATCCGCCGTCAGATTGCCGGTGCTTATTCACGGCATAAAGGACCGTGGATAATTTGCGCCAATCATTTAACGATGATTGACTCTTTTTTACTGGGTTATGCCAGCTTCAGTCTCTTTGGTCATATTGCCAGATTTAAAAGATTGCCATGGAATCTTCCAGAAAGAAGTAATTTTCAGAGAAATATTTTTCTGGCAGTTCTTTGTTATCTGGCCAAATGCGTACCGATTGACCGCGGCGGATCGCGGGAGAAGATAAAGCAGACTTTGGATAAATGTATTTACCTCTTGGAACACGGCAATACGATCATGATCTTTCCCGAAGGCGGACGCTCGCGCACCGGCAGGATAAACAAGGAAAGTTTTTCCTATGGCGTAGGCCGTTTTGTTAAGGATGTGGAAAACTGCGAGATACTGTGTATGTACATGCGCGGCGACAAGCAAAAAAGCTACGGTTTTATTCCCGCCTGGGGAGACAAGTTTACCGTGATGGCGGAAGTATTTACTCCGGCAAAAGTGGAAGGAAGCGCGCTCAGGGTGCAGCGTGATTATGCTTCGCAGATAATTGAGCATCTCGCGAAGATGGAGGAAGAATATTTTGCCGCACATAGGCAACGACATCGTGGATTTGAAACAGCCGGACAACCTGAAAGCGAGCATGGATTCGCGCTTTCCAAAAAAAGTGCTAACCGTTGCTGAAATTGAGTTTGTCCAAAACGCGCAGAATCCCGCCCAGGCTCTTTGGTCTTTTTGGGCGTGTAAAGAAACCGCTTATAAAGTAATAAAAAAAATCAGACCCGATGCATCTTTTTTGCCGCGTCAGTGGGATGTTTGTTTAAGCCCACCGGCGCGGCATTATATTGACGCCATTGTGCTGGTTTCTGAAAATCAGACAATCTACTCACGCCTTTTTCTTGATGACGATTACGTTCATTGCGTGGGTTCGGAAGTAACAGAGGCGCTCGATGGCGTTATTTGCGAAGTAATAAAACTGCCTGCCGGGAATAATGGTGAAACAGAAAACGGCCATTCGTTTCTACGCGAATGTGCATCGCGAAAAATTGCTCAACATTTTCATTTAAATTCATCTGATTTAAAAATAGAAAGACAGCGGGCAGGCGGAGAACTTTCGCCCCCGCATGTTTTAAAAGGCGATTCGAGATTAGCAATAGATTTAAGTCTAAGTCATGACGGGCGTTTTGGCGCTTACGCGTTTTTGCCCTGAAAACGATTTTGCAGATATTGCCTTGTCAGTTTATTTTTCTTATGCTACTTATTCCAGGCATATAAATTCTTGCCGTTAAAGGATTTCCCTATGAAGATCGCGGTTCTTAATGGTTCGCCAAAAGGCCAAATCAGCGTCACGATGCAATACGTCCGTTTTCTGCAGACAAAATTTCCTCAAGCGCAGTTCCAGATTTATGATGTCGCCCAGAAAATCAACAAGCTGGAAAGAGACAAGGTGGAATTTAATAACCTTATCAGGGAAATTAAATCTTCGCAGGCTGTGCTCTGGGCTTTCCCTTTGTATTTTTTCCTCGCTTCTTCCCAGTATAAGAGATTTATCGAATTAATCTATGAAAGAAAAGCGCAAAGCGCTTTCCGGAAAAAACCAGCCGCCGTTTTGACAACATCCATCAATTTTTTTGATCATACGGCGCATAATTATATGAACGCAATCTGCGACGATCTGGGGATGAAATATTTCGGTTCCTATTCCGCGGAAATGAACGACATGCTCAAATCGAACGAGAGAAAAAGGCTTGAGGCTTTTGGCGAGTTATTCATTGCGGCGGTTCAAAACGACGAGCCCGCGATAAAAAATTATCCGCCAGTGGTTGCCAGAAGAATCGCTTTTAAGTCCGGCAGGCCAAAGCCCATAAACACCTCAGGGAAGAAAGTATTAATTATCGCTGATGAAATGGATAAGAAAAGCAATCTGGGCAAAATGGCGGAATATTTGCGCGCCTCTTTTTCTCCCGCCGCTGATTTGGTTCAGCTTAAAGATATTGATATCAAGGGCGGATGTCTGGGCTGCATGCAGTGCGGCATAGACAATGTCTGTGTTTACGAAGGCAAAGACGGTTTTGTGGATTTCTTCATCAATCAGGTTATGGCTGCCGATATTCTGTTTTTTGCCGGCGCCATTCGCGACAGATATCTATCTTCGGCATGGAAACGATTTTTCGACCGCAGTTTTTTTAAAGGGCACACTCCGGCGCTCAAAGATAAGCAGATCGGATTTATCATCAGCGGCGAGCTTAACCAGATAAGTAATCTCAGGGAAATGATGACGGCTTATGTGGAAATTCAGCGGGCAAATCTTATTGGTTTTATCAGCGATGATATGGGGACATCGGAAGAAATTAAAATCGCGCTGCAGACCGCCGCGTTCCGTGCCGCCGGTTACTCACAAAAGAACTACATAAAATCGCCGACATTTTACAAAGTCGGCGGCTCGAAGATATTCCGCGACGCGGTTTACAGCCGGTTACGGCCGGTTTTTCAGGCGGATCACCGATATTACAAACAGCACGGTTTTTATGATTTTCCCCAGAAAAATTACAAATGGCGGATGATTAACAGCACCTTGATTCTGCTGCTTAAAATTCCGCGCGTGCGCAAAGAATTTTTAAAACGCATGAAAGTGGAAATGACCAGGCATTTT